>NZ_JBIAIQ010000004.1:38862-205003 GCF_042871525.1 Streptomyces sp. NPDC005784 | reverse complement strand
GCGGCCCGCCCCGCCAGCGTTTGCCACCCCCCCCCCCCCTCTCTGTCGCCCCGCCGCCCCCCCCCCCCCGCCGGCGCGCGGGCGGGCGCGCGGCCCCCCCCCCCCCCCCCCCGCCTTCGTGCTTCCGACGTGCTTCCGACGGGATGTGACCTGCGCGGATACCCCGGGCGGGCGGCCCTCGCAGGATGGATGTGCGGGACGCCGATTACTGGATAGAGTCACCCTTTTACACATGGTTGTGGGGACAGCCAAGGGGGCCTCTCGGCTGCCGACATCGGGGGAGGGCCTGCAGCACATGAGTCGTCGCTCTACTGGTTTCGTCGGCGTCTGGGCCGAGGTGCAACGGCAGCAGCAGCGCCAGCTGGAACTCGACGCCAGACGGCGGCGGCAGGAAGAACAGCAGGCCCGGGCCCAGCAGCGGCGAGCCGCCCAGGAGTACCGCGAGTACCGGCAGGCCGAGGCACAACGCCGTACCGAAGAACTGGACGCACAGGTCGCCTCGCTGCAGGGCCTTCTCGCCGCGGGTTGCCGGGCCCCCGCCTTCCGGGCCGCCTCGCTCCTGCGCGCCGAACAGATCCAGCCCTTCGCCCCGGGACCGCTGGCGCAGCCGGTCGTCATGCCGGGCATCGGCCAGTACCAGGCGCAGAGCGGCTGGACCGCGAACCGCCGGGCGCAGGCGCAGGCCGAGGCGCAGGCGCGCTTCGAGCGGGACTGGCACGCGGCCCAGGCCGCCGAGGCGCACCGGCAGCGGCAACTGGCTTCGTACCAGCGGGAGTACCAGCAGTGGGCCGATGCCCTTCTGGCTGACGTGCGTCGGCACAACGCCGGTGTCGTCGAGGTGTCCGAAGGGGTCCGCCGCAGGGATCCCGACTCCGTGATCGAGTACTTCTCCGCCGCTCTCTACTCCTCGTCGGCCTGGCCGGAGGGCTTCCCGCGCCAGATCGCCGCCGCCTATGACGCCGCGGCCGGGCAGCTGGTGCTGGACTGGGAGCTGCCCGGGTACGACGTCGTCCCCGAGGGGAAGTCCGTCCGGTACCTGTCCGGGGCCGATCAGGACAAGGAAACCCCTCGTCCTGTGACCCAGCGGCGGAGCCTGTACCGGGAGGTTCTCGCGCAGTGCGCGCTGCTCGTGCTGCACGAACTCTTCGGAGCCGATGACCAGGGCGCACTCGAATCGGTGGTCCTGAACGGCTTCGTGGACGGACACGATCCCACGACGGGCCGGCCGGGCCACATCTTCCTCACGACGGTCATGGCCGCCCGCTCTTCGTTCCTCGAACTGCACCTGGCGCAGGTGGACGCGGGCAGCTGTCTGGCCGACGGACTGCGCGGGCAGCTGTCGGCCCGGCCGGACCAGCTCACTCCCGTACGGCCGAGCCGCCGGCCGCAGGATGTCGGCAACCGCGTTGTCGCACACGGCAGCGACGAGGAACCCGATCTGTACGCCATGGATCCGATCGAGTTCGAGGAACTCGTGGCCGACCTCTTCCGGGCCATGGGGATGCAGGCGGTGACGACCCAGCGCTCGAACGACGGCGGCGTGGACGTCGACGCGCTGGACCCGACACCGATCCGGGGCGGCAAGATCGTCGTGCAGGTGAAGCGCTACCGCAACACCGTGCCGCCCACCGCCGTACGCGACCTGTACGGGACGGTGCAGGACGCGGGCGCCAACAAGGGTGTGCTCGTGACGACGTCGGGGTTCGGCCCCGGCTCGCACACCTTCGCCAACGGCAAGCCGCTGGAGCTGATCCCGGGACCTGAACTCGTGGACCTGCTGCATCGCCATGGCCTGCGGGGAAGGCTGGGCGACGGCGGCCGTTCGCCCGCGGCATCGCCGGCGCAACCGGCGCAGCCGTCGCCGTCGACCATGCAGGCACAGGCCGGTCCGGCGACACCGTCGGCACCGTCGGATCCGGGGACCCGGCTGCCCGACGACCACAACATCCTGGGCATGTCGTGGACCGGACGTGTCGCGCTGGACGTCTGCGCACTCGTCTGCCGGGGCGGACGCGTCCTCAGCTACGATCACTTCGTCTTCTACAACAACCCGCGGACACCGGACGGTTCGGTGCGCGCAGTGCCCGCGGCGCCGCCCGACAAGGCCGCGATCCGGGTCTCCTTCGACGGGCTGCCGGCGGAGGCCGACCGGTTCGTACTCGTGGCCGCCATCGACCCCGAGGTCAACCCGGACGCGGACCTGTCCGGTTTCACGGACGCCGGCATCCGGCTGCTCGATCCGAACCTGGCCGAACTGGACCGGCTCGACGTCTCCGACGGCCGGCCGGGCGAGACCGCCCTGGTGCTCGGCTCCTTCCGCAGAAGGGCCGACGGGGACTGGAAGTTCGTCCTCGGCGGCAAGGGCTACACGGGCGGTCTGGAAGAACTCGTACGGGACTTCGGCATCGCGGTGGAGTAGGGCCGCGGGCGGTCCCAACTCCCGTTGACCGCCTGTGGTCCCCCTGCCTGTGGCAGAGGGACCACCCTGCACAGCCTCCGGAGTTCAGGGCGAGACGACCGCGCCGTCGTAGACGTTGTTCGGCGTGACGATCTGTGTGATGGCCCTGGCGAGCAATGTGGACGGCTCCTGGCCCTGGGGGGAGGCGTCGGTGTTGATCATGATGACCAGGGTGGCCTTCTTCGAGGGCAGGTAGACGGTCACGGTCTCGTATCCCGGCAGGGAGCCGTTGTGCCCGATCCATCCGTTGGCGTCGAAGATGCCGAGGCCGTAGGTCGTTCCCGGGAAGCCGGTCGGCAGTGTTTCGAGGCGCTCCGCCTGGCTCTCGGGGCTGAGCAGGGTGCCGGTGGCGACGATCTTGGCCCAGCGGCGCAGGTCGTGCAGGTTCGAGATCATCGCCCCGGCCGCCCAGGCCCAACTGGGGTTCCAGTCGGTGGCGTTCGCGATGCCACCGCTCAGCGTCTGGTCGGTGTAGCCCTGCGGGTGCGGCTTCGGGAACTCGTTCCCCTTCGGGAACAGCGTGTCGCGCAGACGAGCCGGGCGGAGGACCCGCCGGTCGATGAAGTCGCGGAGCTTGTGACCGCTGACCTTCTCGACGACCAGGCCGAGCAGGATGAGGTTGGAGTTGCAGTACTGGAACTGCGTGCCGGGCGTGAAGGTGTTCGGATGCTTGTAGCCGTACGCGAGCAGTTCCCGCGGGGTGAAGGTGCGCTGCGGGTTGCTCAGCAGGTCGTGTTCGAAGTCCGCGTCGGAGGTGTACGGGAACAGGCCGCTGCGCATCTCGGCGAGCTGACGCAGCGTGATGTGGCGGCCGTTCGGTACGCCGTGGATGTAGCGGGAGATCGGGTCGTCCAGCCGGACACGGCCGTCGTCGACGAGCTTGAGCAGCGCGGTGACGGTGAAGGTCTTGGTCTCGCTGCCGATCCGGACGTAGGAGTCGACGGACATCGGCTTGCGGGTGGCGAGGTCGGCGACACCGGTCGCGCGGACGTAGTTCCCCTTGCCCGGCATCCACAGTCCGATGACGACACCGGGGATGTGGGCCTGCGTACGGACGTCCTCGATGGCCTTGTCCAGCCGGGCGTTCAGCTGGGGGCTGAGGCCGTGCTGCGGGCCGTCGTCGTCGCCGTACCCGTCGGCGTCCACTGCGCGGACGCCTGCTGCGTGGACTCCCGCCGCGTGTTCGGCCGCGGCGGGAGTGGCTGTCATCGGGGCCAGGACGGACGCCACGAGCAGTGCCGAGGCGAACGGGAGGCGGTAGGAGATACGTCGCATGTCGGGGCGCCTCTTCCGGGTCAGGGGAGCAGACGGCAACACCACCATCCGCACCCCCGGCAAAAGCCAGGGTCCGATGCGCGTTCCGTCAAGTCCACTCATTCGGAGCCACGGGCGTCGGCGACACGGCCCAGCCCCCCGTCCGCCACAGGCCTCAAGACCGCCCGCACCCACCCGCGCCCCCGCCCCCGCCGGGCGACCGAACCCATCCCCTTGCATGACAGCCCGGCAACCGCACCGGGGGCGCTGTCCTCAGGAATCGGGTCCTTCGCGAGCGCTCTTTGCCGTGACGTGAGCGAAGTTGTGCGGGATTCGGGCTGGCGTCCCGTCGGAATCGTTTGGGGGGACGGTCGTTCGGGGGGACGGATGAACGGTTGGGATCGGCTCCGGGAGGGAGCGCGGGCAGGTCGTCCGCTGCTGCTGATCGCCGGCCTGTTCGCCGCGGGCACCGTCGTGACCTGGCTCGCGGTAACTCAACTTGCCTACGCCACGGGTGTGGCGGGCACGTCCGGGTACCTCCGGGTCGAGGCCTGCTCCTGGAGCTACACCGGGGGCCACCGCTATCCGCACTGCCACGGCACCTTCCGCTCCGCCGACGGGACCGTGGTGGACCCCGACGCCACGATCGACACCGGCCTGCCCGTCGGAGGAACGGTCGCGTTGCAGCGAACAGCTTCCGCCGGATACGAGCAGACGGGCGTCGGCGCCTCGTTCGGGTGGCTGGCGCTCTCCCTGTTCGGCCTGATGGTGCTGGTCCTGGGGACCCTGCTCGTACGCGCCAGGTCGGGTGCGCGCGGCAGACCTGGCGCCCTGCTGGTGCTGCTGGGCGTACTGGGCGCCGTGATGCTGCTCAGCGCGTTCATAGGCGGAGTGGCCGGCGTGGTCGAGGCGTTCTGAGGTTGCGATTGCGGCCTCCATGGGCCCGACTGTTCGGCTACGGCCGACGACGTCGACACCTCGACGGACGGGCCGTCGGGGCTCTTTTCCGCGTCGCGCACCTACTGCTCGCACGACGGGTACACCGCGACGGTTGCCCCTCGGCACCGCTGGACCAAGCTCGACAACGGTTCCCTCTTCCACTGGAAGAACACCCTCGACACGGAAACGCGCGCCTACACCTCGTAAGACTGCGATCACCTTGGACCGCGTGGACGGCTCCGGCGTCCGGGACGCGCACGGCGCCGGAGTTGCATCATGCGGACGTGGCGGCGAGCCCGTGCCGCCGCACCGCCATTGGATCAGGTCCGCAGACCCTGGAGTCCGTCGTAGGCGGCCATCACCATTTCCAGTCCCCGGTTGTCGTCCGCGGGCTCGCGCATCTGATTCGTCACGTAGGCCACCGTCATACGGATTTCGGGATCGATCACGACCAACGAACCACCCCAGCCGCCCCACCCGTAGGTGTTGCCGAACAGTCCGTAGCCCATGCCCCAACGGATGGGCATGCCCAGGAGGCGGTCCTCGCCGCTGAACTGCTCCTCCCTTGCTCGGTCGCAGCCCGACCGCGACAGCAGCCGTGTCGCGCGTACCGCCCCTCCGCAGGCCATCACCGACTGCACGAGACCGACCGAGCGGGCGTTGCCGAATCCGTTCGCCGCGGGGATCTCCGCACGACGCCAGGCCACGCTGTTGCCGTCGCGGACCCGTATACGGGTGGCGGCGGTGGGAGGCGCCTTGCTGCTGGGCGCGCTCGCGGCGTAGTCCTCGTCCTGGGAGGACGGCGGGATCGCGAGTGCCACCCGGTCGTCGTGCTCGGCGGGCAGCCCGATGTGGAAGTCGGCGCCCAGCGGTCCGGCCACCTCCTCCGCGAAGAACTCACCCAGGCTGCGGCCGGTGATCCGGCGTACGACCTCGCCCACGAGGAACCCCTGGGTGAGCGAGTGGTACCCGGCCGCGCTGCCCGGCTCCCATTGCGGAGTCTGTGCCTCCAGACGTGCCGTGGCGGACGGCCAGTCGTAGAGCTCCTCGACCGGCCCGTCCCAGTCAGGCAGGCCCGCGGTGTGTGCGAGCAGGTGCCGCACCAGCACTTTTTCCTTGCCCGCCCTGGCGAACCCGGGCCAGTAGTGGCCGACAGGCGCGTCCAGGTCGAGCTCGCCACGGTCGGCCAGGATCAGCGCGCACAGCGCCGTCATCGTCTTGGTGACGGACCAGACGCTGGTGATCGTGTCCCGCTGCCACGGGATCGAGCGGTCCGCGTCGGCGAACCCGCCCCACACGTCCACCACCGGTTCGCCGTCCACGAAGACGGCCACCGAGGCGCCGGCGTCCCCCTCGTCCAGCAACGCGGACAGTGCGTTGGGCACGGCGGTGAAGAGGTCGTCGTACGAGCCCTGGATGTCGGCCATGCGTGGTATTTAGCCCGCAAGGGCGAGGCTGGGCAACCGAATATTTTTGGCCACGGACCCGCGGTGTCGTGTCGCCCTCGCCTCGCGTGGCGCCGTCAGTGCGACAGCGTCGCCGGGCTTCCGCCGTTCGCCTCGTATCCCGCTACCGCCAGGGCGCGGTATATCGCGTAGTCCGCGGCCGGGTCGGGGGTCAGGGTCCAGGGCAGGGCGCCGACGTGGCCGTCGATGTGCACCAGCTGGTCCATGGCCTCGGACCAGCGCTCGCCGCGGACGAGGAAAAGGACCAGCAGGTGGCGGACGTGGGCGAGCATCGGGTCGTCGGGGCGGGCAGCGTGGACCGCGTACAGCGCGCCGTGGACGGCCTTGGTCACGACCTCGCTCTGGTAGAAGCTGCGGACCAGGTTCACCTCGGGGAGGTGCTCGAACACCGCGAAGAGCGGCATCGCCGCGAGGAGGGAGCCCTGCGGCGCGCGTGCCGCCGCGGCCTCCGCGAAGGAGTACGCCGTCTCGCGCGAGCCGTGCCACTTCTCGCACCAGTAGTGCAGGGCCGCCAGATGCGCGCCCATGTGGGAGGGCGCGCGGTCCAGGATCTTCATCCAGAGCTTCTCGAACTCCGGCTGGGAGTAGGCGAGTCCACGGGCCACCGACAGCTCGATGATGTACGGGACCGGGTCACCGGGGGACAGTAGCGCCGCATCGCCGCACGCGGACCGCGCCTCCTCCATGATGATCCGGAAGTCGTCGGTCCCCGGCGTCGACGTCCGCCATGCCTGCTGCACCAGGAACTCGGCGTGCACCGCCGCGCCGCCCGCGTCCTTGGGGGCCTCGGCGCGCCACACCCGCAGCCACTGCCCGCCGGGCGTCTCGCTGACCCCGCCGGGGCGCTGCTGAAGCTCCAGCGACGCGGCGCCCGCGAAGGCCTGCACCCGCTGCCAGCGGGTCTCGCCCTCCGTCTCCGTGCCGGCCAGCAGCTGCGAGGCCGCGCGGTAGTCCTGGGTCCGCTGCACCACGTCCAGCACGTTCAGCAGATCCGCGTCCGGGCCCGGCATGCGGATGTCCAGCTCCTCCTGGCGCAGGAACCCGTAGTTCGCCGGGTCAGCGGCGTCCGGGTCGCCGGGCGAGACCAGCTGTACACCGGCGCGCCTGCGCCGCAGCACCGGCAGCAGCACCAGGCTGAACATGGCCAGCGACATCAGGCCCCACAGAATCTCCATGCCTCAAGCGAACCAGACGGGTCCGACAATTGGCCAACCCGGTCCCGCCTCGGGTTCCGTCCACGGTCCCGCCCCGGATCCCGAAGCGGGACCCGGCGGTCCCCGCGAGGGGTGTACGACGTCATGAACGCCGGGGGAGCACTACGCTCGGGACTCATGAGCGACAGGCACATCAGTCAGCATTTCGAGACACTCGCGATTCACGCGGGCAACACCGCCGATCCCCTCACCGGCGCGGTCGTCCCGCCGATCTACCAGGTCTCGACCTATAAGCAGGACGGCGTGGGCGGGCTGCGCGGCGGTTACGAGTACAGCCGCAGCGCCAACCCCACCAGGACCGCCCTTGAGGAGAACCTCGCCGCCCTGGAGGGCGGTCGCCGCGGCCTCGCGTTCGCGTCGGGACTGGCGGCCGAGGACTGCCTGTTGCGTACGCTGCTGAGCCCCGGCGACCACGTGGTGATCCCCAACGACGCGTACGGCGGCACCTTCCGGCTCTTCGCGAAGGTCGTCTCGCGGTGGGGCGTGGAGTGGTCGGTGGCCGACACCAGCGACCCCGGCTCGGTACGCGCGGCCCTCACCCCGAAGACCAAGGCGATCTGGGTCGAGACGCCCTCCAACCCCCTCCTCGGCATCACGGACATCGCCGTGGTCGCGCAGATCGCGCGTGAGGCCGGTGCCCGGCTCGTCGTCGACAACACCTTCGCGACGCCCTACCTCCAGCAGCCGCTCGCCCTCGGCGCCGACGTCGTCGTGCACTCCCTGACCAAGTACATGGGCGGCCACTCGGACGTCGTGGGCGGCGCCCTGATCACCGGCGACCAGGAACTCGGCGAGGAGCTCGCGTACCACCAGAACGCGATGGGCGCGGTCGCCGGGCCCTTCGACTCCTGGCTCGTGCTGCGCGGCACCAAGACGCTCTCCGTGCGCATGGACCGGCACAGTGAGAACGCGGGCCGGGTCGCCGAGATGCTGACCCGGCACGCGCGCGTGACGCGCGTTCTGTACCCGGGTCTCCCGGAGCACCCTGGTCACGAGATCGCCGCCAAGCAGATGAGGGCGTTCGGCGGCATGGTCTCCTTCCAGGTCGAAGGCGGCGAGGAGGCGGCCGTCGAGGTCTGCAACCGCGCCAAGGTGTTCACGCTCGGTGAGTCGCTGGGCGGGGTGGAGTCCCTGATCGAGCACCCGGGACGCATGACGCACGCCTCGGTCGCCGGTTCGGCGCTGGAGGTCCCCGCCGACCTCGTCCGCATCTCCGTGGGCATCGAGAACATCGACGACCTGCTCGAGGACCTTCAGCAGGCCCTGGGCTGAGCGGGAGCCGTCGTCCGGCCGGAGGGCACGGCCGGCGCTCCCCGGGGCGGCGGGAGCGGTCGTCCCTCCGGAGGACCACGGTTGGACCAGGTTTGGGCCAGGTTTGGGCCACGGTTTCAGCAGGCCCGCGGTCGAGCGGAGACCTTCGTCCGGTCGGCGGTCACCAGCCCCGTCGGTGGCGGAGGCGGGTCGTCAGCCCGTCAGCGACGGGGCCGGTCACCAGCCCGTCAGCGGTGGGGTCGTCTGCGACGGCGGCTCCACCCACGGCCGGGCCGTCGCCGCCCAGACCACGAAGACGACGGCCGCGGTGATCAGCACCAGCCACAGCAGTCGCCGGGCCACCCTCCTGCGGCGCAGCATGCGCCCTCCGCGGCGTACGACCTCGCCGTACAGGTCGGGGGGCACCGGGGGCGGTGACTGCTCCATCATCTGTCGTACGGCCGCCTCGCGCTCCGGCAGATTCATGACGGGGCCACCTCCACCCTGGTCGGCGCCGGGCCGCGGGGCGGGTGCAGCAGGGTCGCCATGGCGCGGGCGCAGATCGCCCCTACACGTTCTGTGGGGAGCCCGAGCAGGGCCGCTGCCTGCTCCTCGGCGACCCCCTCGTACAGCCTGAGGACGAGGATCAGCCGTTCCTGGGGCGTGAGCGGGGCCAGGACGTTGCCCGGGGAGGGGCGCTGCCGCCCGAAGCTCCCGTACTGGTGCCAGGCGGTGCGCTGGAAGCGTGCGGCCAGTTCCCGGCGGGCGCTGTCGTAGGGGTCCTCGCCGTGCAGCCGGTCCCAGGAGGCGTACGTATGGGCGAGGGCGAACGTCAGCAGTCGCCGCGCGCGCGGGTTGGCGTCCCGGGGCTCCGCGGTGAGCAGCGTGGCGGTGTGCAGCAGCCGCCCTGCCGCGCCCGCCACGAACGCCTCGAACTCCCGGGCCCGGCGGACGCCTTGGGACGCACGCCGTTCTCGCACCATGCCTCCCGCCTGAGGGCAACCTTGAGGAAGGGCCCGCGGCCGCGTGCGACCCGTCGCACCGTGTACGACTAGGACCCGGTCTCATATGAGGCCAGGTGCCGCCTTCCGGTCAAGGGTTCGGCCCACATGCACGCGCGCGTGGAGGGGTGGGGAGGCCCGGGGGTACCGGGCACGGAGCACCGTCTCCGCGCAGTTCAAGAGGTCGGTTCGGACTCCGGCACCGGCATGCCCTGGGCCGCCTGGCGGGCGGAGAGCGCGCTGTTGAAGCGTGTGAGGAGCGCGCAGAACACCTCGCGCTCCTCCGGTGCCCATTCGTGTGTCAGCTCTGCCATCAACTGACGCCGGGAAAGCCGTACTTCGTCGAGCCTGGACTGGCCGCGCGGGGACAGCTGGAGCACCACGGCGCGTCCGTCCTCGGGGTGCGAGGTGCGCTTGACGAGCCCGGTGTCGACCAGCGGGGCGACCTGCCGGGTGACCGTCGAGGAGTCGATGCCCATGCTCGCCGCGAGCGCCTTGACGCCCATCGGCCCTTCTTTGTCGAGACGGTTGAGCAGCAGGTACGCGGCCCGGTCCATGGAGTTGCGCACCTGCCCCACCCCGCCGAGCCGGGTCTGTTCCGCACGGCGCGCGAATACCGCGACCTCGTGCTGCAGGGTTTCGAGAAGACCGGTGTCACCGACGGTCGTCATGTCCATCGACATTTCTGGTGTTGTGGGCATGGCCGGGGGCTCAATTCATGCGTGGGGAGCTGGGTTGGGGGACAGGGTACGCGGCCGGGGCGCGGGCCGTACCGGGGCTGCGCAAACACAGTCTCGGAGCGTGGTCACGCCGGGAGTGCGCCCGCGTGAACTGCGAGACTGGTGGTCATGAGCTACAGCACGGCTGACTCCTTTCCCAGTGTGACTCTCGACGACGTACGCGGCGCGCAGAAGATGCTCACGGGTGTGGCGCGGGTGACCGCGATGGAGGGCAGCAGGTACCTGTCCCAGCTGGTGGGCGCACCGGTGCAGTTCAAGTGCGAGAACCTCCAGCGGACGGGCTCGTTCAAGCTGCGCGGGGCGTACGTGCGGATCGCGGGCCTGCTTCCCGAGGAGCGCGCCGCGGGTGTCGTCGCCGCGAGCGCCGGCAATCACGCGCAGGGCGTCGCGCTCGCGTCCTCGCTGCTCGGCGTGCGGTCCACCGTGTTCATGCCGACCGGCGCACCACTGCCGAAGGTCGCGGCCACCCGTGACTACGGCGCCGAGGTGAGGCTGCACGGGCAGGTGGTCGACGAGACCCTGGCCGCCGCGCAGGAGTACGCGCGGAAGACGGGCGCCGTGTTCATCCACCCCTTCGACCACCCCGACATCATCGCGGGCCAGGGCACGGTCGGCCTGGAGATCCTGGAGCAGTGCCCCGAGGTACGCACGATCGTTCTGGGGATCGGCGGCGGCGGGCTGGCGGCGGGCGTGGCCCTCGCGGTGAAGTCGCTGCGCCCGGACGTACGGATCATCGGGGTGCAGGCGGAGGGTGCGGCGGCGTACCCGCCCTCGCTGGCAGCCGGACGGCCGGTGTCGATCGAGAACCCGGCCACGATGGCCGACGGCATCAAGGTGGGCCGGCCCGGCGACGTGCCGTTCCGCCTCGTCGAGGAGCTGGTCGACGAGGTCCGTACGGTCTCCGAGAACAACCTGTCCAGCGCGCTGCTGCTGTGCCTGGAGCGCGCCAAACTGGTCGTCGAACCGGCCGGCGCGAGCTCCGTCGCGGCACTGCTGCGCGCGCCCGGGTCCTTCGAGGGCCCGGTGGTGGCACTGCTGTCGGGCGGGAACGTGGATCCGCTGCTGATGCAGCGCATCCTGCGGCACGGCATGGCGGCGGGCGGCCGCTATCTGGCGGTCACGCTGCGGCTCACGGACCGGCCCGGCGCCCTGGCCACACTTCTCGGGGTGTTGTCAGTGGCGGACGCTAACGTCCTGGACGTGAGCCATGTACGGACCGATCCACGGCTCGGGCTCACGGAGGTGGAGGTCGAGCTGCACCTGGAGACGAAGGGGCACGACCACTGCGCCGAGGTGAATCTGGCGCTGCGCGAGGCGGGTTACACGGTCATCGACTGAGGTCGGAGCCACCCGCGGAGTCCGGTCGTCCCACTAGGGAAAAATCCATTGAGAGACGCGATACATCGCGTTATGGTGTGTGTCTGGGTCGGCGCCCGGGCGGGGCCGAGCCGGAAGCTTTTCTCGTTGCGTAAAAGTCTGAATTGCGTGCAAATCCGAAAAATCCCCAACGACGTGGAGAACTCTCATGCCAGGCGCCATCTACGCCGAAGGCCTGGTGAAGACCTTCGGTGACGTAAGGGCTCTGGACGGCGTAGACCTCGATGTTCCGGAAGGCACCGTGCTCGGCCTGCTCGGGCCGAACGGCGCGGGCAAGACGACCGCGGTCCGCTGTCTTACGACCCTGCTGCGCCCCGACAGCGGCAGGGCCGTCGTCGCGGGCATCGACGTGGTCAAGGACCCCGACGCGGTACGGCGCAGGGTCGGCCTCTCCGGACAGTTCGCGGCGGTCGACGAGTACCTGACCGGCCGCGAAAACCTCCAGATGGTCGGACAGCTGTACCAGATGAAGGCGAAGGCCGCGAAGATCCGCGCGGCCGAGCTCCTGGAGCAGTTCCACCTCGCCGACGCCGCCGACCGCACCGCGAAGACGTACTCGGGCGGTATGCGCCGCCGCCTCGACCTGGCGGCGGCCCTGGTCGTGTCACCCCCGGTGATGTTCATGGACGAGCCGACGACCGGCCTCGACCCGCGCAACCGTCAGCAGCTGTGGGACGTCATCAAGCAGCTGGTCTCCGGCGGTACGACGCTGCTGCTGACCACCCAGTACCTCGAAGAGGCCGACCACCTCGCGCACGACATCTGCGTGGTCGACCACGGCCGCGTCATCGCCCGCGGCACCGCCGACGAGCTCAAGGCGCAGACCGGTGGCGAGCGCGTCGAGGTCGTCGTGCACGAGCGTGAACACATGGAGACCGCCTCCGAGGTGCTGCGCGGTTTCGGCAAGGGCGAGACCACGGTCGAGGAGCACACCCGCAAGCTCACCGTGCCCGTCACCGGCGGCGCGAAGCTCCTCGCGGAGGTGATCCGCGAGCTGGACTCCCGCGGCATCGAGATCGACGACATAGGCCTGCGCCGCCCCACCCTCGACGACGTCTTCCTCTCCCTCACCGGCCACGTGGCCGAGGAGAAGGCCGAGGAGAACGGCGGGTCGGCGGACGCCCGGGCCGGCAAGGGCAAGGAAGCCCGGACCGACAAGACCAAGAAGGAGGCCGCGAAGTGAGCGCCGTCAGCGACGCCGTGCAGGTCACGGCACCCTCGAACCCGGTCGTCCAGTCCATCCGGGATTCCCTGGTCATTGCCAGGCGGAACCTGATAAGGATGTCCCGGATCCCTGAGATGGTCATCTTCGGACTCATCCAGCCGATCATGTTCGTGGTGCTGTTCACCTACGTCTTCGGCGGGTCCATGAAGATCGGCGGCAGCACCAGCGCCACCGACTACACCAACTTCCTGATGGCCGGCATCTTCGCCCAGACCGTCACCTTCGCCACCGCGGGCGCCGGAGCGGGCATAGCCGACGACATGCACAAGGGCCTCATAGACCGCTTCCGGTCGCTGCCCATGGCGCGGGGCGCGGTGCTCACCGGCCGCACCCTGGCCGACCTCGTGCAGACCGCGCTGACCCTGCTGGTCCTCGCGATCGTCGCCCTGATGGTCGGCTGGCGGGTCGGCTCGAACGGCAGCACCGACGCGTTCCGTGTCCTCGGGGCCTTCGGGCTGCTGCTCCTGCTGGGGTACGCGTTCACCTGGATCGGCGCGCTCATCGGCCTGTCCGTGCGGACACCCGAGGCGGCCACCTCCGGCGGGCTGATCTGGCTCTTCCCGGTCACGTTCATCTCGAACGCGTTCGTGGACACCAGCAACATGACCCCCTGGCTGCAGCATGTCGCGGACTGGAACCCGTTCAGCGCCACCGTGCAGGCCTGCCGCGTCCTGTTCGCCAACCCCGGGGTGTCGACGTCCGACGCCTGGCCCATGCAGCACCCGGTCTGGGCCTCGGCGATCTACTCCGTCCTGATCGTGCTGATCTTCCGGACACTCGCGGTCCGCAAGTACCGCTCGGCGACGGCGTGACGCGGACATCGGCCCGGACATCGACCCGGTGACGCGGACATCGGCCCGAACGTCGACGTAGACATCGGCCCGGACGTCGACGCGGATATGACGATGCCCCCGGCATGCGGCCGGGGGCATCGTCGTCGCTGGTCCTGGGCTCAGCCCTGGTACGGCACGGCCTTGAGGATCTTCACCGAGGCGAGCTTGCCGTTCGGCAGCTCGTACTGGGCGTCCTCGCCGACCTTCTTGCCGTTCACGCCGGAGCCCAGCGGGGACTGCGGAGAGTACGTCTCGATGTCGGAGCTCGCGTACTCGCGCGAGCCGAGCAGGAAGTCCAGGGCGTCGTCCTCGTCGCCGTCGAAGGCGATGGTGACGACCATGCCCGGTGCGACCACGCCGTCCGCAGCGGGAGCCTCGCCGACCTTGGCGTTCTCCAGGAGCTGGGTCAGCTGGCGCACTCGGAGCTCCTGCTTGCCCTGCTCTTCCTTGGCCGCGTGGTACCCGCCGTTCTCGCGCAGGTCGCCCTCCTCGCGCGCGGCGGCGATCTTGCCGGCGATCTCCGTGCGCGCAGGACCAGACAGGTACTCCAGCTCGGCCCTGAGCTGGTTGTACGCCTCCTGGGTCAGCCAGGTGACGTTCTCGCTGGTCTGGGTCACAGGTGCTCCTCGTAGGTACTGGGATACAAAGCATCGCCCTACCCAGAAGCATGTTCTCTCACGGGTGGGCGAAACCACGAGCCTAACAATTCAGCGGCTCTGAGGGGAGGACATAAGACATCAGAATTGCATCAACGCAGGTCAGCTACTAGTTGCTGAGAGTGATGCAGGTCTGTGTCGATGCCGTCGGGTCCGGGTCGGCGGTGCCGCTCAGCCCGTGTGACAGCCGAGGAGTTCCGCTGTGGAGCCGCGGGCCGTCGTACGCAGGGTAACCACCTTGTCGAGGCGGGAGGAGCCCTGGTCGAAGCGGAAGTCGGCGCGGCCCACCTCGAGGCCGTCGGCGCTCTGTGAACGCAACGTGCAGTAGCCGTTCGTGCCCGAGTCCTTGTGCACCTCCAGGTGCACCTCGACCGCGCTGTCCGAGACCGCCTTGAAGGTGATCACCTGGGCGCTGATCTTGGTCCCGGCGATGTAGTCGTAGCCGAACCAGCCGACCAGACCGATCAGGGCGACGCCCAGGACGCTCCCGATGATCTTGAGCTTCCGGTCGGCACGCTCGTCCGCGGAGCGGCCGTACCGGCCCTCGGGCAGCTGCGTGCTCGCCGTGCTCATGATCGTCCTCTCGGCTGGGATCCGTGAGAAGGGCCCCGGAATTATTCGCCCCCCGATTCCGTCACTATAGAAGCCGCCCAAAGCGCTGATTCACGCCGGGCGCCGACAGCCGACCTACTCAGGCGACAGCCGACTGACCGAGGATTGAGTCTTGACTGACCAGCTGCGACTGATGGCCGTTCACGCCCACCCCGACGACGAGTCGAGCAAGGGCGCGGCCACCATGGCGAAGTACGTGTCCGAGGGGGTGGACGTGCTGGTCGTGACCTGCACGGGCGGGGAGCGCGGCTCCATCCTCAACCCCAAGCTTCAGGGCGACAAGTACATCGAGGAGCACATCCACGAGGTACGCAAGAAGGAGATGGACGAGGCCCGCGAGATCCTCGGCGTCAAGCAGGAGTGGCTCGGCTTCGTCGACTCGGGCCTGCCCGAGGGTGACCCGCTGCCCCCGCTCCCCGAGGGCTGTTTCGCCCTGGAGGACCTCGACAAGGCGGCCGGCGAGCTGGTCAAGCAGATCCGCTCGTTCCGCCCGCAGGTGATCACCACGTACGACGAGAACGGTGGCTACCCGCACCCCGACCACATCATGACCCACCAGATCTCGATGGTGGCGTTCGAGGGCGCGACGGACACCGAGAAGTACCCGGAGTCCGAGTTCGGACCGGCGTTCCAGCCGCGGAAGCTCTACTACAACCAGGGCTTCAACCGCCCGCGCACCGAGGCGCTGCACCACGCGCTCCTGGACCGCGGAATGGAGTCGCCCTACGGGGACTGGCTGAAGCGCTGGAGCGAGTTCCAGCGCGCCGAGCGCACGCTGACCACGCACGTTCCGTGCGCGGACTTCTTCGAGATCCGTGACAAGGCGCTGATCGCGCACGCCACGCAGATCGACCCCGACGGCGGCTGGTTCAAGGTCCCCATGGACATCCAGCGGGAGGTCTGGCCGACCGAGGAGTACGAGCTCGCGAAGTCCCTCGTCGATACATCCCTCCCCGAGGACGACCTCTTTGCGGGCATCCGCGACAATGCCTGACATGAGCGCAAGCCTGGCACTGACGCACCTCGTCCCCCTCGCCAAGGAGGTCGACCAGAACAAGGTCACCCCCGGCGTCCTCGGCTTCATCGTCTTCGCGGCGATGGCCCTGGCCGTCTGGGGCCTGATGAAGTCCATGAACCGCCACATGGGCAAGGTCACCTTCGAGCAGGACCCCGAGAACAAGGCGGCGGGTTCCGGCGGCGCGGAGCGGTCCGCCTCCGGTAAGGCGACGTCCGGCACCGGCACCGGCACCGGGGGGAAGGCCGCTCCCGCGAAGGGCTGAGCCAACCCCTGCGGGAGTGCCGGTCCTTATGGGAGTGCCGGTCCTTACGGGAGCGCTGGCCCTTACGGGAGTGTCGGCGCCCGCGGGAGCGCCCGCCTCTGCGGGAACTCCTGCCCCCGCGGGAACTCCTGCCCCCGCGGGAGCGCCTCGCCACTCCTTACGTCACCACGGTCACGCCCATCACCTCGCGGGCGTGCCGTCCCGGCACCATGCCCAGGCGCCAGGCCTGCCAGCCGGCGTCCAGGTCCACTCCCCGCTCCAGCAGCAGCTGATACGCCTCGATGAAGTCGTCGAGCCTGCCGTCGCGGGTGGGGTGGCCGGCGCGCGAGAGTTGCGACAGTTCCTCATGGGCCACCGCGGTCCCCACCTCGTGGCCGCCCGGGGCCGCGTACGGGAGCAGGGTGCAGCGCAGGAAGCGGGCCCAGTCCTCCCCTCGATGGTCGCCGTACGAGGCGAACAGGCCGACCGCCTCGTCGCACAGGGAAAGCGCCTGCTGGGTGCGGGCGTTGCCCGCGTCGACGACGGCGAGCTCCAGACAGGTCCACGCCTCGCCGTGTGCCACCCCGATGCGCTGGAAGTCCGCGCGGGCGTCGACGAGGAGCTGGCGGGCGAAGCCCGAGTTCCGCAGCGAGCCCGTCTGCGCGGCGCGCTGGTCGCGGGTCACGCGGGCCGAGTGGTGACGCGCGCAGGCCAGGCCGTAGACGTCCCGCATACGGGAGAACATCGTGCGGGAGCGCTCCAGTTCGCGCACCGCCTGGTTCAGGTTGCCGGTCTCCTCCAGGGCCTGGCCCAGGTAGTAGACCGTCCATGCCTCGCCGCGCGCGTCCTCGTTCTCGCGGTGCCGGGAGGCCGCCTGGCGCAGCCCGTCGACCGCGGAGGACGGGTCGCCCCCGACGAGCCGGGCGCGGGCCAGCTGAGTGAGTGCCCAGGCCTCGCCGCGGGCGTCGCGCGTACGCCCGTACAGGTCGAGCGCCTCGCGCAGTTCACGCTCGGCGCGCGGCACGTCGCCCATGCGCAGGCCCAGCTGGCCGAGCTGGAAGTGGGCCCAGGCCTCGCCGTGCACCGAGCCGCTCTCGCGATGCAGGACCAGGGCCTCGGTGAGGAGGTCGAGAGCCTGCACGAGCCGGGATCTGTCGCGCTCCACCGCCGCCAGCGCGTGCATCGTCCAGGCGCGGTCGGCCGCCAGCTCGGGTGAGGCCTGAAGGTCCATGGCCTCCTGGAGCTTGGCCGCCGCCTCGATCAGGTTGCCCTGGTGGTGCAGCGTGATGCCGAGGGAACACAGCGCCCTGGCCGCCCCCGCGTCGTGATGGGCCTCGAAATAGAGGTCCACCACCGCCGCCAGGGTCGTCCGCGCCTTGTCCAGCTCGCCGAGCTGGCGGGCCGCGATACCGGTCCGCCACTGGACCGAGCGGACGAGGAGCCCCTGGTCGACGGCCTGGGTCAGCTCGCTGATCTCGCCCAGCCGGTAGAGGTCGCCGCGCAGCAGGCAGTAGTCGCACAGGGCGCCCAGCAGGTTGAGCACCGCCGCCTGGTTCACCCCCTCCGCGTGCCGCAGCGCCGCCGTGATGAAGCTCGACTCGTCGTCCAGCCAGCGCAGCGCGGCGTCCAGGGAGGTGAAGCCGTGCGGCCCGAACTGGTCGGCGCGCGTCGACGTCTTGCCGTCCACCAGGCGGATCACCGAGTCTGCGAGCTCCGCGTAGTTCACGATCAGGCGCTCCTGCGCCGCCGTGCGCTCCGAGGGCTCCTCCTCGTCGAGGAGACGGGCCGCGGCGAAGGCCCGCACGAGATCGTGCAGGCGATAGCGGCTGCCGCGCACATGGTCGATCAGGCCCGCCCTGGAGAGGGCGGTCAGATGACGGACGGCCTCGGGTTCGTCCGTCGCGAGGAGGGACGCCGCCGCTGCCGCGCCCAGTGAGGCGCGACCGGCCAGGGCGAGCCGGCGCAGCAGGCGGCGCGCCATGTCCGACTGGTCCGTGTAGCGCAGCCACAGCACCCGCTCGACGGGTTCCACGGGGCCGTAGGCCGCGAGGTCGGTGGCGAGTGCGCGTGGGGTGCGCGGGCCGAGCGAGGAGCCGGCGACACGCAGGGCCAGCGGCAGGCCGCCGCACAACTCCCTTATCCGGTCGGTGGATTCGGCGTCGTACGGACCGGACGTGTCCTCCGCCGCCGCGGCCAGCAGCTCCTCGGAGCCCGCCGCGTCCAGGGCCTCGACGGGGAGCTGGTGCACCCAGGCGGGGAGGTCGGCGGGCAGATCGAGGGGCTTGCGTGCGGTGACCAGGACCAGGCTGTCCGAGCGCTCGGGGACCAGCGTGCGCACCTGCTCGGCGTCGCTCGCGTCGTCCAGCACGATCGTCACGGGCAGGCCCGTCAGATGCTGGTGATACAGCTCGCTCAGACGTCTGACCTGCTGGTCCTGCGAGGAGCGCTCGCGGAAGAGGAGCTGTTCGCGCGGGGCGCCGAGCCGGTTCAGCAAGTGGAGCAGCGCGTCGCGGGTGGGGAGAGGCGGGTCGTCCGGGCTGTCGCCCCGCAGGTCGACCACGCACGCGCCGCGGAACTGGTCCTTGAGGGCGTGCGCCGCCCGTACCGCGAGCGTGCTGCGGCCGGAGCCGGGCGCGCCGTGCAGCACCACGACCGTCGGCCTCGTCTCCGTGCTCGCCCGAGCCGCGTGCACCCACTGCGCGACCCGCGACAGCTCGGTCCGGCGCCCGGTGAACGGGCCTTCCCGCTCCGGAAGCTGACCGAAGGACTGCTCGAGCACACTGCGCCGGCGGGCAGCCGCGCTCTTGTCCGTGCGCCGTAACTGGGGCGCACCCTTCTTGGCGCCGGTGGAAGCGTTGAGGACTCGCTGCTGGTCGAGGTACGGGCGGACGCCCCGTACCTCCAGGGCCGTCAGCCATTGGAGGCGCAACTGCTCGGGGCCTCCGGGCTGCCCCAGGGCTCCGGCCCGGCGGCTCGCGGCCGGCACGTGTGAGGCCGTCACCTTGAGGACGGTCGCCGCCGCGCCCGCCACGGCCACCGTCGCTCCGGTGCCGACGGCCGTGCCCGCGCCGGTGCCGAGGGCCAGGTCGGCGACGACGGCCGCGAGCGCGCCAACGGCCGCCACCAGCAGGGGAGTTCCGGATCCCTCGCGCGCGAACCGCTGCCCGAAGGTCTGCCGGCCCGCTTCCGACTCGTCCAGCGCCCGTGTGTACGCCGTGTACTCCCCGGCGGCGGTCTCCGCCATCGCGTCGAGCGCGGCCCGCGCCCGCGACAGCAGCGCGCCCCCGTCCACGCGCCCTCCGGAGCGGCGTACCTCCTCCTCGACGGACCGGACCAACAGCCGCTCGGCCTCCGCCCGATGGCCGTCCCGCATGTCACGTCCCCCTCCGACAGCAACTCCCTGGCCTACGAGTGTCCTTCGGGGAGGACGCGAACGCGAGAGGGCCGTCGATCAATCCCGCCGGGAGATTGTCCGGAGTATCCATTACTGCCGGTGGATAGTGCTGCATTTCAGAAAAGTAGGAGTCAAAGATCCATTCCTCCCTATTCTTTCTCTTGATCGGGAGGGACTGACATGCGCGAGGATCACGCGACATTGGCCGGGCTGGGGTTCAGCCCGGACGACTTGGCGTCACTGGGGGTGGACAAGCCCGCGACGGCGGAGCCGTCCGGACTCATGGATGCCTATCTGCGACGCAGCACCAAGAAGGAGGACCTGGCCACGCTGCGAGGTCACGTGCGAGATGTGGTGCGCTGGGCGCAGGCGAACGGGCTCCAGATCCGGCACATTTGGTTTGAACAGCTCTCGGCGTCCAAGAGCTACGTACGGCGGCGGGAGTTCGAAAAGGCCACCCAAGCGATCATGGACGGGAAGTCCGGGACGCTCGGCGTTTGGAAGACGGACCGCTTCGACCGGCGGGGCATGGGTGCGGTCGGCAGGATGCTCGACGAGTTCGACCGTCGGCAGGCACGGCTCGTGTCCGTCTCCGAGGGCCTGGACTCGTCGAGGGGCGGTCGGATGGTCTTCGCCATTTTGAGCGAGCGCGCCCGGGAGGAAGCCAAGGACATGGCACAGCGCGTCAAGATCGGTCATGAGTCGCACAAGGCGGAGGGGCGACGAGGCACGGGCAGGCCGCCGTTCGGGCTCCGCAGCGCACCGGGGAGCGGCAAGGTCGAACCCCACTCCGAGGAGTACGGCACGGCCCGCAGGCTGGCGGACCTGCTGCTCGAGAAGTGGACGACGAAGAACACGGCCCACAAGCTCAACGAGGAAGGGCACCGGACCCGGAGCGGCGCCACATGGTCGCCCACGGCGGTGAGCAAGCTCGCTCAGTCCCCGCTCTTCGCGGGCATGGTCCCGGTCCGGAGGCGCAGGACGGACGAGCACGGCAACCCTCTGGACATTTGGGAGGGTTACGGCGAGCCGCTGCGCGACGAGATGGGCGAGATCGTCATGTGCGGTACGGGGGTGGTGACGCCAGCCGAGTGGTTCAGGGTCAAGGCGCTCATCGCGGAGCGGACCGACACACGCTGGGCGAAGGGAAAGCCGGAAGGGAAGTACCTGGGGACGGGGAGCTACCGGTGCGGTCGGATGCGCGAAGGGGCGGGTTCGGGGGAGCCGCGGCTCTGCGGCGGCCGTATGAGCCATCGGGGAGGACGCTATCGATGTGAGGTGCGACAGATGCGCGGCAGATCAGTCTGTCAGGGCGTCGTGACCCTCGCCGATCGCATCGATCGGGCTGTTGGGCAAGCGTGGATCGACCACGTCGCCGCCCTTGAGCCCGACAACCCCGTAGTCATCGCGTTGGCACGCCGGTGGCTCGCCTTCGCGGCTCCCGAGACGCAGGTGCGGAAGGAGGAAGCGCAGAAGGCGCTTGAAGCCGCACGCCAGCGGGTGAGGAAGCTCGAAGACGACTTCTACGTGTACGGGAAGATGGACGAAGAGCGATTCGAGGAGCTCAGTGAGGGGCAACGCACCGTCATCGAGAGCATGACCGCAACCCTGGACGGGCTGGACGCGGAAGCCGCCCTGTCGCCGGTGACGATCGAAAGCCTGCGTGAGGCGTGGAAAACTGCGGACATGGCGGACAGACGGATGCTTCGCAAGTGCGCCCTCGGCGACAAGGGCGTCACGGTCAGGCCGGCCACCCGGCAAGGGGATCACACCCCGATCTTGGAGCGGCTCGAATTCGACTGGCTCTCGCAGAAGGACCTCGCCACCAGGCCGTGAAACCGGATGGAGACCGGGCCGTCCAGCAACGGTCGGAAAGCCCTTCCGTGGATGGACGCGAGCACGACGGGCACCAGGTCCAGGGTCCGAGACCGCTGCCGTTCCCTCGTGGCACGTGGGCATGGCTTTGCCGCGTGCGTAAGGATGGAGTATGGCCAACCGACTTGCGCACGCGACATCCCCGTACCTCCTCCAGCACGCGGACAATCCCGTCGACTGGTGGCAGTGGGAGCCCGCCGCCTTCGAGGAAGCGCGTAGGCGCGACGTGCCGGTCTTCCTGAGCGTGGGCTACAGCGCGTGTCACTGGTGTCATGTGCTCGCTCACGAGAGCTTCGAGGACGTGGTGACGGCGGCCTTCATGAACGAACATTTCGTCAATATCAAGGTGGACCGGGAAGAGCGGCCGGACGTCGACGCCGTCTATATGGAGGCGGTGCAGGCGGCAACCGGGCAGGGCGGGTGGCCCATGTCTGTCTTCATGACCCCCGAAGGCGAGCCCTTCTACTTCGGTACGTACTTCCCGCCCGAGCCCCGCCACGGTGCGCCGTCTTTCCGCCAGGTGCTCGAAGGTGTTCACGGCGCGTGGGCGACCCGACGTGACGAGGTCGGGGAAATCGCCGAGAAGATCACCCGTGATCTGGCCGAGCGGGAGCTGGATCACGGAGCGGGCGGGCTTCCTGGTGAGAGTGAACTCGCTCAGGCGCTGCTGGGAATCAGCCGGGACTACGACCCGTCCAGCGGGTGGCTCGGCAGTGGGGACACCAAGTTCCCGCCGAGCATGGTGATCGAGTTCCTGTTGCGGCACCACGCCCGGACGCAGTCCGAGGCAGCTCTGGAAATGGCCGAGGGAATCTGCGACGCCATGGCGCGCTCGAGCCTCTTCGACCAGTTGGGCGGGGGCTTTCACCGCTATGTGCTGCGTCAGCGCCCAAGTGGACCTCTGATCCCGCACTTCGAAAAGATGCTCTACGACAATGCGCTGCTCTGCCGGGTCTACGCACATCTCTGGCGTTCCACCGGGTCCGAGCTCGCCCGGCGGGTCGCTCTGGAGACCGCGGACTTCCTGGTGCGTGAACTCCGTACGAACGAGGGCGGGTTCGCCTCCGCGCTCGACGCCGACAGTGATGACGGCACCGGCAGGCACGTCGAGGGCGCGTACTACGTGTGGACGCCCGAGCAACTGCGTGAGCTGCTCGGGGACGCCGACGCCGAACTCGCCGCCCAGTACTTCGGGGTCACCGAGGAGGGCACCTTCGAGGAGGGCGCGTCCGTACTGCAACTCCCGCAACAGGAAGGCGTCTTCGACGCCGAGAAGCTCGCCTCCGTGCGGGGGCGGCTGCTCGCGGCGCGGGCCGGGCGGCCCGCCCCCGGGCGCGACGACAAGGTGGTCGCCGCCTGGAACGGGCTCGCGGTGGCCGCTCTGGCGGAGACCGGCGCCTACTTCGACCGCCCCGATCTGGTGGAGGCCGCGATCGGCGCCGCCGACCTCCTCGTACGGCTGCACATGGACGACCGGGCGCGGCTGGCCCGTACCAGCAAGGACGGCCGGGTCGGCGCCCACGCCGGGGTGCTGGAGGACTACGCGGACGTCGCCGAGGGTTTCCTCGCGCTGACGTCCGTGACCGGGGAAGGGGTCTGGCTGGAGTTCGCCGGGTTCCTGCTCGACCATGTCCTGGCGCAGTTCACGGACGACGGTTCGGGTGCCCTGTACGACACGGCGGCCGATGCCGAGCGGTTGATCCGCCGCCCGCAGGACCCCACCGACAACGCCACGCCCTCGGGGTGGAGCGCGGCGGCCGGAGCGCTGCTGTCGTATGCCGCGCAGACCGGCGCGGAGCCCCATCGCACCGCCGCCGAGCGGGCGTTGGGCGTGGTGAAGGCGCTCGGGCCGCGGGCGCCCCGTTTCATCGGGTGGGGGCTCGCGGTGGCCGAGGCGCTGCTCGACGGTCCCCGGGAGGTCGCGGTGGTGGGAGAGGGAAGCGATCCGGCCACAACGGCCTTGCGGCGCACGGCACTTCTGGGCACCGCGCCGGGTGCCGTGGTGGCGGTGGGGACGCCGGAGAGTGACGAGCTACCGCTGCTTTCCGGCCGCTCTCTGGTGGACGGCAAGCCGGCCGCGTATGTCTGCCGTAACTTCGCGTGCGACGTCCCGACGACCGATCCCGACCGACTTCGCACGGCTCTGAACGGCCGAAACGCGTGACTACCAACCGGTTCAAACGCCCCTAGAGCGCCGATTGTTCAGCAAGTCGACCGAGTGTGATGAAACACGCTCTTCACCGGAAGAACCTGTGCGCTTCACAGACCGCCCATAGTCTCGGCCCGGTGACGCGACGGCAGTGACACGCTGTCGCGACTGGGGGTATTTGGGGATCTGGGGGGATCTGTTGCTCACGTCTGTCTTTATCGCTGCCGTTTCTCTGGCGCTCTTCTGGATGGCGGCCTTCACCCTGTGGTGGCAGATGCACGCGTGGCGTACGCCCGAAGTGCTGGCCTCCACCCGGTTCAGCAGTCCGGACGGGGGTGAGAGCCTGTCCTTCTCGCTGCTGCTGCCCGCGCGGCACGAGCAGGCCGTGCTCGACCACACCATCCAGCGGCTGCTGGTATCCAGCCACGCCGACTTCGAGATCATCGTCATCGTGGGGCACGACGACCCGGAGACCACCGAGGTGGCCCGGAGTGCCGAGGCGCGCGATCCGCGGGTCCGTGTCGTCGTCGACCACCACGAGAAGAAGAACAAGCCGAAGGCCATGAACACGGCCCTGCCGCACTGCCGCGGCGATGTGGTCGGGGTCTTCGACGCCGAGGACCAGGTCCATCCGGAGTTGCTCGCCCATGTCGACCACGCGTTCCGCACGACGGACGCGGACGTCGTCCAGGGCGGGGTGCAGCTCATCAACTTCAACTCCAGCTGGTACAGCCTGCGCAACTGCCTGGAGTACTTCTTCTGGTTCCGCTCGCGCCTTCATCTGCATGCGCAGAAAGGGTTCATCCCGCTCGGCGGCAACACCGTCTTCGTACGGACGAAGGTCTTGCGGGAGGCTGACGGCTGGGATCCCAACTGCCTCGCGGAGGACTGCGATCTGGGCGTACGGCTGTCCAGTGTCGGCAAGAAGGTCGTCGTCGCGTACGACTCCGACATGGTGACCAAGGAGGAGACGCCGGGCTCCCTGATGTCGCTGCTCAAGCAGCGCACCCGGTGGAACCAGGGCTTCCTGCAGGTCTACCGCAAGCGCGACTGGAAGCAACTGCCGGGCTTCGGGCAACGGTTGCTCGCCCGCTACACGCTGATGACGCCGTATCTCCAGGCGATCTCCGGAGTGATCATCCCGCTCAACGTGGCGGTCGCGCTCTTCCTCGACGTGCCCGTCGGGATCGCCTTCATCACGTTCCTGCCGGCCGTGACCGCCCTGGTCACCTTCGTCTTCGAGATCGTCGGACTGCACGACTTCGGCAAGCAGTACGGGCTTCGCGTTCGGCCCGTGCACTACCTGAAGCTCGTCGTCGGCGGTCCCTTCTATCAGGTGCTGCTCGCGGGTGCCGCCGTGCGCGCCGTCTGGCGCGAACAACGGGGGCGCAACGACTGGGAGTTGACCAGTCATGTCGGCGCGCATCTCACCGACGTGATCCGAGAGGACGTTCCTGCGTGACCTCCACACTTCCCGCGGCGACCACACCCACGGTCCCCGCGCAGCGGCCTCGTGCGCCCAAAATCGTCCCGGCATCCCTGCGCGTACCGCGTTTTCGCGGCTCCCGCTCCGATCTGATCCTGTGTGCGGTGCTGCTCGCGGCGATCCTCGTCGTGCAGGGCTGGAACATCGCCGCCTACCCGACCCTCAGCGACGACGAGGGCACCTACCTGGCCCAGGCCTGGGCCGTCCAGCAGGGCAAGGGCCTGGCCCACTACACCTACTGGTACGACCACCCGCCGCTCGGCTGGATCCAGATAGCCGCGCTGACCTGGATTCCCGCGCACCTCAGCCCGTCGCTGATGACGGTCGGCTCGATGCGTTTCGCGATGCTCGTGGTCAGCGCGGTGAGCGCGGTCCTGCTGTACGTCCTCGCGCGCCGACTGTCACTGCCGCAGTGGGCGGCCGGCCTCGCGATGGTCCTGTTCGGGCTCTCCCCGCTCTCGGTCGTGCTCCAGCGGGAGATCTTCCTCGACAACATCGCGGTGATGTGGACGCTGCTCGCGTTCTGCCTGGCCGCGTCGCCGAGCCGTCATCTCTGGCACCACTTCGGCGCGGGCCTCGCGGCCGCCACCGCCGTGCTGACCAAGGAGACGATGCTCGTCGTCCTGCCCGCGCTGTTCATCACCATGTGGCGGCACAGCCATCGGGACACCCGCAAGTTCGCGCTCACCGGCGCCGTCACGGCCTGCGTGCTGATCGGCACCGCGTACCCGCTCTTCGCCCTGCTCAAGGGTGAGTTGTTCCCGGGCGGCGGACATGTCTCGCTCTGGGAGGGCATCACCTACCAGATGAGCCGCCCCGGCTCCGGGTTCATCCTGGAGAGAGGCACCGGCTCGTACGGGGTGCTTCACTCCTGGCTGTACTACGACCGGGTCCTGCCGCTCGGCGGGCTCGCGGGCGCCCTGCTGCTCCTGGCCACCCTCCGCTGGTCGGTGACCGCGCGCGCCCTGGCCGGACCCGCGCTCACCGTGGCGATCCTCGCCCTGGTGGCCATGCGCCCGAACGGCTACCTGCCCGCGATGTACGTCATCCAGGCGCTCCCCTTCCTCGCCCTCGTCCTCGCCGGAGGCACCGCGAGCGTCGCGCACGCGGTGCTGCGCAGACGGCGGACCGCCGAGGAGCGGACGTATGTGACGTGGGGACGGCGCGGGCTGGCCGCGGTGCTGGTGGTGGCCGCCGGCGCCTACGTCGTGCCCCATTGGTACGACGGTGACCGCACGGCCGTGACCGCCGACGCCAACGCCCCCTACCGGGCGGCCTCTTCGTGGCTGAGGACCGAGGTGAAGGACCCGCGGGACACCCGCGTCCTGGTCGACGACGCGCTCTGGCTCGACCTCGTGCACGACGGCTACCGGCCGGGCCTCGGCGCCATCTGGTTCTACAAGGCCGACCTCGACCCCGCGGTCACCAAGACGATGCCGCGCGGCTGGAAGGACCTCGACTACGTGGTCGCGTCCCCGACCGTACGGCGCGACGCGGTCGACCTGCCCAACGTGAAGGCCGCGATCGAGCACTCCACGGCCGTCGCCACCTTCGGCACGGGCGAGGACCGGATCGAGATCCGGCGGATCGACGACACCGCCGACACCAACGACCACACCAACACGGCCCGTTCCGGAGGCAGTCGATGAGCAGCTTCGAGAGCACTGTCCCGGACGAACTGGGCGATCCGGCGGTACGCGGCGCCGAGGTCCCGGAGCCCGGTGCCGTCACCATTGTCGTACCGACCTTCAACGAGTCGGCGAACATACGGGAGTTGCTGCACCAGATAACCGAGTCCGTGCCGGCGCGGCTGCCCTGCGAGGTCGTCTTCGTGGACGACTCCACGGACGACACCCCCGAGGTGATCTCCGAGGCCGCGCGGGACTGCCCGTTCCCGGTGACCGTGCTGCACCGCGAGGTGCCCGAGGGCGGGCTCGGCGGCGCGGTCGTCGAGGGGCTGAAGGCGGCGAGCTCCCAGTGGATCGTCGTCATGGACGGGGACTGCCAGCATCCGCCGTCCCTGATACCGGAGTTGGTCGCCTCGGGCGAGCGTGCGAACGCGGGCCTCGTGGTCGCCAGCAGGTACATCAAGGGCGGCAGCCGGGAAGGACTCGCGGGCGGCTACCGGATCGCGGTGTCACGCGGCGCGACCTGGCTGACCAAGACGCTCTTCCCGCGCAAGCTGCGGGGCATCAGCGACCCGATGAGCGGGTTCTTCGCGATCCGCCGCAGCGCGGTCACCGCCGAGGTCCTGCGGCCCCTCGGCTACAAGATCCTGCTCGAACTCGCCGTACGCAGCCGGCCCCGCCAGGTCACCGAGGTGCCCTTCGTCTTCCAGGACCGCTTCGCGGGCGAGTCCAAGTCGAGCGCGCAGGAGGGCTTCAGGTTCCTGCGTCACCTCGTCGGGCTGCGCACCGCCTCGCCGGTCGCCCGCATGGTGGTCTTCGGGCTGATCGGCGCCACCGGCTTCGTGCCGAACCTGCTCGGTCTGTACGCGCTCACCGCCGCCGGACTGCACTACGTACCGGCGGAGATCCTCGCCAACCAGCTCGGTGTGGCCTGGAACTTCCTGCTCATCGAGCAGCTGCTGTTCCGCGAGCGCCGCAAGCACCGGGGCCGCTGGGACCGGACGGGCCGGTTCGCGTTGCTCGCCAACGCCGACCTGGTGCTGCGCATCCCGCTGATCGCGTTCTTCGTCCACCAGTTCGGCATGGGTGCCCTGTCCGCCACGGCGCTGGCCCTGGTGACGACCTTCGTTGTGCGCTTCGCCGGGACCGAAGCGCTGGTCTATCTGCCGCGCCGCAGCGAGAGCGGTCGTGGGAGCCGTACGGCAAGGAGAACCGTGTGAAATTCCGGGTGAGACCACGACGGAGAACCGTCCTGCTGGCCGTGACGGGCCTCGCCGCCGGGCTGCTGCTCGTGTCACCGCAGCCCGCGTCGGCCGTCAACCTCGTCACCAACCCGGGCTTCGAGACCGCCGGTACGGACGGCATGCCGTCCTGCTGGGAGAAGTCCGGCTGGGGCGACAACGACTTCAGCTTCGCGACCGTGACCGACGCCCACTCCGGCTCCAAGGCCATGAAGGTCACGCTGACCCGCCGGGTCGACGGCGACCGAAAGGCGCTGATCACGGAGTCCACCGCGTGCGCGCCGGTGGTCACCGCAGGCAAACAGTACGACCTGGGTCTGTACTACAAGACGACGACGCCGGACGCGGCGATCACGCTCTTCCGGCACGACACCACGGCGGGCTGGCAGTACTGGACCGACCTCAAGACCCTGGACATGGCGGCGGCCTGGACGCAGGCGACGGTGCGCACCCCGGCCGTCCCGGCGGGCACCGACCGCATCACCTGGGGCGTCTCCGTGTACGGCACGGGTTCGGCGACCACCGACGACTACACGATGGAACAGGTCTCCGACCCCATTCCGCCGGCCACCTGCACGGGAACGGCCGAGGAGTGCGCGAACGGGAAGTGGACGGTCCTGCCCACGCAGAACCCGGTCCGCTCCATGCACTCCGTCGTGCTCAACAACGGCAAGGTGCTCTTGATCGCGGGCTCCGGGAACAGCGAGGAGAACTTCGACGCGGGCACGTTCACGTCGGCGGTGTACGACCCGGCGACCGGCTCGTACAAGGTGATCCCCACGCCCAAGGACATGTTCTGCTCCGGGCACGTCCAGCTCGCCGACGGGCGGGTGCTGGTGATGAGCGGCAACAAGGCGTTCCCGGTCGCGGGCGGGCACGGGTACGAGGGGTACAAGGACTCGTACATCTTCGACCCCGTCACCGAGACGTACAGCAGGACGAACGACCTGAACGACGGCCACTGGTATCCGTCCGCCACCGAGCTGGGCAACGGCGACATCATCTCGTTCGGCGGGCTGCGCGAGGACTCGTCGGGTTCGGTGACCGCCGAGCGCTGGTCGAACGCCCAGCAGCAGTGGCTGCCGCTGTGGCAGGTCAACCAGACCTGGTCGTTCTGGGGGCTGTACCCGTCGATGATCCTCATGCAGGACGGGCGGCTCTTCTACTCGGGCAGTCATGTCTTCGGCAACGGCACCCCGGGGACGGGATCGGCGATCTACGACTACGACGCCAACACCACGACCGCGGTCTCGGGCCTGGAGAACAAGGACCAACGCGACCAGTCCGCGAGCGTGCTGCTGCCTCCCGCGCAGGACCAGAAGGTCCTGACCATCGGCGGCGGCAACATCGACTCGAACCCGGACGCCAATCGGCTCACCGACATCATCGACCTCAAGGCCGCCAACCCGGCGTACACGGTGGGCCCGCAGATCCCACAGGGCACGGTGGACCTCGGCAACGGCAAGGTGGCCGAGACCGGCGCCCAGGGCAAGATGTACGTCTCCGCCGTCCTGCTGCCCGACGGCAAGGTCCTGGAGACGGGCGGCGGACTGCACAACCGCGCCAATCCCGTCTACGAGGCGTCGATCTTCGACCCCGCGACCTCGGCCTTCGACCCGGTGGCCGCCGACCCGGAGGCCCGCGGCTACCACTCCTCCGCGTTCCTGCTGCCCGACGGCCGGGTGATGGCCACCGGCGACAACCCGGGCAACGGCACCTGGAACCACGACGTGTCCATCTACACCCCGCCGTACCTCCTCAAGGGCACCCGCCCGACGATCACTTCGGTGATCGACAACGAGTGGGTGTACGGGGACACGCAGCGCATCACGGTCGACCGGCCCATCGTCAAGGCGGAGTTGATCCGGCCCGCCGCGGTGACGCACTCCTCCGACCCCAACCAGCGCTTCGTGGACCTGCCGTTGAGCGTGGACGGCAACAACGTCGACCTCAATGTCACGAGCAACCCCAACATGGCGCCGCCCGGCTGGTACATGCTCTTCGCGGTCGACGCCAACGGCGTTCCCTCGGTGGCCAAATGGGTGCATCTCCAGGGCCCGTCCGCGCTCGCCACGGACACCGCCTCGGCCCACGTCCACTCCTTCGCCGACTCCCCGGCCGGCACCGTCACGGGGGCGGGCAAGAAGCGGACCTCGCAGAAGGTGTCCACGACCATCTCCGGCTGCGACCGCCACTACGGCACGATCAACGTCTGCGTGCCGACGGTCTTCCCGGAAGGGGTGAGGAAGACGACGGTCTCCCGCTGCGCCTGGCTGAAGAAGAACGACTACGGGCGGCTCAGGATCAACGGCACGGACGATCCCCTCGGACTCGACCCCAGCGGGGACGGACTGGCCTGCGGGGCAAAGGATCTGATCAAACGTCAGGGGACCGGGGCCTGAAGCGGATCCGGTCCGTCGAAGGATTCGGTCCGTCGAAGGATCCGGTTCAGGCCCTGGACGCCATCCGGGGCCGACTCGCGGCTCCCGGATTCTCAGCTGCCGAACGCCGCATTCTCAGCTGCCGAACTCCGCCAGGGCGCGCTCCACGACGGTCTCCAGCCGGTCGTGGTGCGCGCCCTTCCAGTAGGCGCGCCCGCACTCCGCGCACTGGGCGAAGACGTCGTACGACCGCTCGGTGCCGCTCTCCAGCTGGTCCGCGACCTGCTCCTTGGTGGCCTCGCGGAGCAGGCCGTTGCACGCGGTGCAGCGCGTCCAGGGCTTCAGCTCGGGCGCGAACCGGCCGAGGACGTCACGGAGTTGGTCATCGGGTTGGGTGCTGTAGACGAAGCCGCCCGCCCACAGTTCGCGGCGCCGCAGCAGGCCGCGGTCGCGGCTGAGCAGCACGCGCCGCTCGGCCGCCGAACGGGCGGCGAGAGCCGGGTCGCCGATGTCGGTGGACTCGTACGCCGTGTCGACACCGAGCAGGCGCATCCGGCGGGCGAGGGTGCCGAGGTGCACGTCGAGGAGGAAGCGCAGCGGGGCGCCCGTGACCTGCTGCGGGCGTTCGACCGCGCGGACCCGCACGGACTCGTCCGCCGCCGGGATGTGCGAGAAGGGCACCTCACGCCCGTCCACGACCAGGGCGCCGACCTCCGTCAGCGGGACGCCGAGCGACTCGACGACATGACCGAGGGTGGAGGAGCCGTCGGTGCCGACGGGGGTGACACCGGCGCGGCGGGCGTGCGGGACGAACAGCCCGAGTTCGGGGGCGAATTCGATGTGGATCTCCGGTCCGTTCACGCGGTCAGGATGTCATGCGGGGCGTGCCCCCGGCCTCCGGGTTTCGCGGCGGCAGACCGTGCTCCAAGACGTTCACGGTGCGTTCGACGAGCTCGGCGAGGTCGTCCCCCTGGCCGGTCTCGGCCCAGTACAGGGAGGTCTCCATGAGACCGCCGATCAGGGACATCGCGAAGACCCGGACCTCCAGGCTGTCCGGGTCCCGGCCGGAGCGCTCGCCGATGGCCCGGCTCAGCAGCCGCCCGGTGACGGACATGCTCTCCATCATCCGGGAACGCACCGCGGGGACCTCGACCAGCAGCCGTGTCCGGAGCCGGGTGATCTCGGGGTCCTCGGAACTGCTGACACCGATGGCCTTCCTGATCACATGGCGCAGGGACTCGAACCACGGCTCGTCCGCGGGACGCTCGCGCAGTTCCCGTTCCAGCAGCGGGTCGTACTCGTCCGTGAGGACGATGTCCTCCTTGGTCGGGAAGTAGCGGAACACCGTGGACGGGGAGACCTCGGCCGCCTCCGCGATCTGCTCGATCGTCGTCGCGTCGTATCCCTGCTCCGCGATCAGCCGGTACGTCGCCTCGCGGATCGCGATGCGGGTCTTGATCTTCTTCCGCTCGCGGAGCCCCGGCTGGGGCTCCGCGGCGGGAGGGGAACTCTGTGTGGTGGCGGCCATGCTTCCTATTGTCCGGCATCCGCCGGGGCCGGGGCCATGGCGGTGTCCTCCTTCGGCGCCGGGGCGGGCTGTCGGGGGCTGGGCAGCAGGGCCGCCGCCAGCAGTGCGGTGACCAGCGCCGCGACCCCGCTGACGAGCAGGACCAGGTCCATGCCGTGGATGTACGCGGCGTTCGCGGAGGCGGCGAGCGCAGGGTCGCCGAGCCGGTCGGCGACCACGTGGGCGCCGACCACCGAGTCGCCGGCGACCTCAGCGGCGGCACGCGGCAGCGCGGAGGTGTCGAGCCGGTCGGCGTACGTGCTCGCCAGCAGGGAGCCGAGCAGGGCGATGCCGATCGCGCTGCCCACCTGGCGCACCGTCATCAGCAGCCCGGAGCCGCTGCCGGCCCGGTCGCGGGGGAGGGCGCCGAGGGCGGTGGACATCGCGGGCACCACGGCGAAGCCGAAGCCGAGCCCGGTGACGGACAGCCACAGGGCGGTGGCGCCGTACCCGTCGTGGACGCTCGTACGGCTGCCCAGGAACGCGGCGAAGGCGAGGGCGACGAGACCCGCGCTGATCACCGCGCGCGCCCCGAAGCGGGTGACCAGCGGCTGCGCGCCCCGGGAGGCGATCAGCAGTCCGCCCATCATCGGCAGCATCCGCACCCCGGTCGCGAGCGCGTCGTGGCCGAGCACCGCCTGGAGGTACTGCGGCAGTACGAACATCAGGCCGGACAGGACGAACATGACGAGCGTCGCGGCGAGCGTGTTGAGCAGGAAGCCGCGCTGGGCGAGCAGGGACAGATCCAGCATCGGGCGGGGGCTGCGGCGTTCGCGGACGACGAGCAGCGCGATCAGGACGACGGAGAGGGCGAAGCAGCCGAGGACGAGCGGGTCGCCCCAGCCGCGGGTCGGGGCCTCGATGATGGCGTAGATCAGGACGCTTAGGCCGGCCGCGGTGAGCGCGGTGGAGACGGCGTCGACCCTGGGCGAGGCGGGGTCGCTGGTCTCGGGGAGCAGGAAGACGCAGGCGGTGATGCCGATGGCGGCCATCGGCACGTTGACCAGGAAGACCGAGCCCCACCAGAAGTGGTTCAGCAGCCAGCCGCCGATGATCGGGCCGAGCGGCAGGCCGAGGGCCGAGGCGGCGGCGACGGCCCCGACCGCCTTGGTGCGCTCGTCGGGTCCGAACAGCGAGGGCAGCACGGCGAGCGCGAGCGGCATCACCAGCGCGCCGCCGACACCCATCAGGGCGCGGGCGACGATCACCCAGGTGACGTCGTCGACGAGCGAGCCGGCCAGGGAGCCGGCCAGGAAGACGCCGAGGCCGGTGACGAGCATCCGGCGCCGTCCGAAGCGGTCGCCGAGCAGGCCCGCCGGGAGCATCAGCGAGGCGAACACGACGACGTACGCGTCCGCCATCCACTGCTGCTGCCCGGTGGACGCGCCGAGGTCCCGGGCCATCGTCGGCAGCGCCACATTGAGGATCGTCATGTCGAAGCCGAGCACGAGCATGCTCGCGACCAGGGCCCCGAGGGCCCACCAGCGGCGGGGATCGCGCCGAACGGCGCTGTCTTGCGTGGGAGTCGGCATAAAATGAGAGTAGCTCTCAAAAGGTGGTTACTGTCAATCCAGTGAGGCTTTCAGTTAGAGGGAGGGTGGGTGCGGGCGGTGTCGTCGCGGGGGAGCAGAGGGCGTGTCGTCGGGCCGGAAACGGGCGACGGCCGCAAAACGCGCAGTGGCCGCGGCTGGGGAGCCGCGGCCACTGAGGAAGAGGGGAGTCGGGTGGGTCAGCCGTGCTGGTAGGCCACCAGGGAGATGCCGACGTAGTGCACGATGAACGCGGCGAGGGTCAGCGAGTGGAAGACCTCGTGGAATCCGAACCAGCGCGGTGACGGGTTCGGGCGCTTGATCCCGTAGATCACCCCGCCCGCGCTGTAGAGCAGACCGCCGACGATCACCAGGACGAGGACGGCGATGCCGCCCGTGCGCATGAAGTCGGGCAGGAAGAAGACGGCCGCCCAGCCCATCGCGATGTAGCAGGGCGTGTAGAGCCAGCGCGGAGCGCCGACCCAGAACACCCGGAAGACGATGCCGGCCGCGGCGGCGGCCCAGATGCTCCACAGGAGCCACTGCCCCTTGGCCTCCGGCAGCAGCAGCATCGTCAGCGGGGTGTAGGTGCCCGCGATGATCAGGAAGATGTTCGCGTGGTCGAGTCTGCGCAGGATGCCGTCCATCCGCGGACTCCAGTCGCCGCGGTGGTAGAGGGCGCTCACTCCGAACAGGAGGCAGGCCGTCAGGGCGAAGACGCCGCAGGCGATGCGCCCGCGGGTCGAGTCCGCCAGGGCAGTGAGGACCAGTCCGGAGACGAGGGCGGCCGGGAACATCCCGAGGTGCAGCCAGCCGCGGAGCTTGGGCTTGATCTCTTCCGACAAGGAGTGCGCGACAGAGACGTGGCCGGCGGCCGGCGTGTCCGTGGGCGCGTCGGGGACGGGCGCAGTCATGGGCCGAATCGTACCTACGGAACCGTAAGTTACGTGTCAGTCCCGCGTAAGCGAACCGCAATAGTGGCCATGATCTCACGCGAGTGGCCGGACGGCCCGGGGGTACTCGCGATGAACCCGGAGCAAGCGGGGGGAAACCTTCCGGCGAGTGGCGATGCTCACTCCGCTCAGGTGTGAGGCCCTCTGGACATATGCGCGACTCAGTCGGATCATCAAATGAGTGCGGTCGGCACCGGATGAGCGCCAGGGGTTCAATCACCGTGAAGCATCCGGGTCGCAGCCCCCACGGGGCACCAAAACAAAACCCCTCATTTAGGAGCAATCGTGGCGCGCGACATCGCGGCTCCCGTCCCGACCAACCACAAAGAACTGATCTCGTGGGTCAACGAGATCGCCGAACTGACCGAGCCGGACAGTGTGGTCTGGTGTGACGGATCCGAGGCCGAGTACGAGCGACTGAGCGAGGAGCTCGTCCGCAAGGGCACCTTCAAGAAGCTCGACCCGATCAAGCGCCCCAACTCCTACTACGCCGCTTCCGACCCGACCGATGTCGCGCGGGTCGAGGACCGGACGTTCATCTGCTCCGAGAAGGAGGAGGACGCGGGCCCGACCAACCACTGGAAGGCCCCCGCCGAGATGCGGGACATCTTCTCGGGTGAGCAGGGCGTCTTCCGCGGCTCGATGAGGGGCCGGACGATGTACGTCGTCCCGTTCTGCATGGGCCCGCTCGGCTCGGACCTCTCCGCGATCGGCGTCGAGATCACCGACTCCGCCTACGTCGCCGTCTCCATGCGCACCATGACCCGCATGGGACAGCCCGTCCTGGACGAACTCGGCACCGACGGGTTCTTCGTGCGTGCAGTGCACACGCTCGGAGCGCCGCTGGCCGAGGGCGAGGCGGACGTGCCGTGGCCGTGCAACTCCACGAAGTACATCTCGCACTTCCCCGAGACCCGCGAGATCTGGTCGTACGGCTCCGGCTACGGCGGCAACGCGCTCCTCGGCAAGAAGTGCTACGCCCTGCGCATAGCGTCCGTGATGGCGCGTGACGAGGGCTGGCTCGCCGAGCACATGCTCATCCTGAAGCTGACCCCGCCGCACGGTGAGTCGAAGTACGTCGCCGCCGCCTTCCCGAGCGCCTGCGGCAAGACCAACCTCGCCATGCTGGAGCCGACGATCTCGGGCTGGACGGTCGAGACCATCGGTGACGACATCGCCTGGATGCGCTTCGGCGAGGACGGCCAGCTGTACGCGATCAACCCCGAGGCCGGCTTCTTCGGGGTCGCGCCCGGCACCGGTGAGCACACCAACGCCAACGCGATGAAGACGCTGTGGGGCAACTCCGTCTTCACCAACGTCGCGCTCACGGACGACAACGACATCTGGTGGGAGGGCATGACGGAGGAGACTCCGGCACACCTGACCGACTGGAAGGGCAACGACTGGACGCCGGAGTCCGCCACGCCCGCCGCGCACCCCAACGCCCGCTTCACGACGCCCGCCTCGCAGTGCCCGATCATCGCGCCCGAGTGGGAGGACCCCAAGGGCGTGCCGATCTCGGCGATCCTCTTCGGCGGCCGCCGCGCCACGGCCGTACCGCTGGTGACGGAGTCCTTCGACTGGAACCACGGTGTCTTCCTCGGCGCGAACGTCGCCTCCGAGAAGACCGCCGCCGCCGAGGGCAAGGTCGGCGAGCTGCGCCGCGACCCCTTCGCCATGCTGCCGTTCTGCGGCTACAACATGGGCGACTACATGGGTCACTGGGTCGACGTCGCCAAGGACAAGGACCAGGCGAAGCTCCCGAAGATCTACTACGTGAACTGGTTCCGCAAGAACGACGCGGGCAAGTTCGTGTGGCCCGGATTCGGCGAGAACAGCCGCGTCCTGAAGTGGATCGTCGAGCGCCTCGACGGCAAGGCCGAGGGCGTCGAGACCCCGATCGGCGTCCTGCCGACCCGGGAGTCCCTCGACACCGACGGTCTCGAACTGGCCGACACCGACCTCGACTTCCTGCTCACGGTCGACAAGGAGGTCTGGCGCGAGGAGGCCGCCCTGGTCCCCGAGCACCTCAACACCTTCGGCGAGCACACGCCGACGGAGCTGTGGGACGAGTACCGCGCCCTGGTGCAGCGCCTGGGCTGACGCCCCCTGTTACTCCGCGGCCGACCGAGTTGCCCTGACCTGCGACCGTTGTGGCGGTCGGCCGCGGTGACAGCACCCCGCCGGGGCTCCGCGCACATCTGTGCGGGGCCCCGGCTTTTTCGTACTCTCCGCCCCCGCCCGTGCCGGAACGGCTGAAAAAGCGCGGATTTCGAGGGACACTCCTGACATCCTGCAGTGGACCCCGAAATGAGGTGGGCGGGGTGCGTACGCCTGTCAGTGACCCCATGAAGATCGGTCCGTACCGCATTGTGGGCCGGCTCGGCTCCGGTGGCATGGGATGGGTGTATCTCGGCCGCTCGCCCGCCGGGCGCGAGGTCGCGGTGAAGGTGGTGCGGCCCGAACTGGCCGCGCAGGGCGAGTTCCGGGAGCGCTTCGCGCGCGAGGTCGCGGCGGCACGCGTGGTCAGCGGCGCCTACACCGCGGCCGTCGTCGACGCCGACACCGAGGCCGAACTGCCCTGGCTGGCCACCCTGTACGTGCCCGGCCCCTCGCTCGCCGAGGCGGTCCACACCGACGGTCCCCTGCCCGAGCCGCAGGTACGACGGCTCGGCGCGGGTCTGGTCGAGGCGCTCCAGGCCATCCACGCCGCACGTGTGGTGCACCGGGACCTCAAGCCGGCGAACGTGCTCCTCGCCTCCGACGGCCCGCGCGTCATCGACTTCGGGATCTCCCGCGTGGACGGCGCCCCGGGCCTCACCCAGGTCGGCGTCGTCGTCGGTACCCCGCCCTTCATGTCGCCCGAGCAGATCAAGGGGGCCACGGTGGGCCCGCCGAGCGATGTCTTCTCCCTCGGTGGGGTCCTGGTGTACGCGCTCACCGGACGGCCGCCGCACGGCAGCGGAGAGTCCGTGCGCTACCGGGTCGTCCTCGCCGAACCCGAACTCGACGGCCTGGCGGGGCCGATGCGGGAACTGGTCGCGCGCTGTCTGGCGAAGCGGCCCGAGGACCGGCCCCGACTGGACGAACTCCTGGCCGGGTTGCTGGAGGAGGAGCCCCGCCGGGCCGCCTGGCCGCCGCCCACGGTGGCCCACAGCATCAAGGCGCGCACCCAGGATCTGGTGAAGCGCCGCAAGGAGAGCACGAGCGTGTCCGTACCCTCCTGTCTGCTGTCGCACGCCCAGGCGCTGCTCGACGCCGGGCTGACCGACGCCATGGTCGCCGAGGCGGTGGGCCGTGGCGACGCCTGAGTCCTTTCCCGGCCGCGGTCACGAGATCCTCGAAATCGGCACGCACTGGCGGCAGTTGGTGCAGAACTGGGTGACCGGACGGAATTTCCACACGGCGACCGACACGGTTTCCGTCTCCATGCGATTCGACCTGGAGGAAACAGGCCGGATGGTCACCGTGCGATTCATGACGACCAAGAGACTGCTGGTCGCTTTCGCGACCGACGGGCATTTCCTGCGCCAGGACCAACTGGCCGTCGCCGCGGCCGCGTCGAACGCGTGGAACACCGAACAACTGCGTCCCATGCTGTCCGTCTGGGACGTGCGGGGGCCGCGTCCCTGTCTCGCGGGAGTGTGCGACCTCCCCCTGACCTGTCGCATCACGCAAACAGATTTCGATGCTTTGGCCAGCGATTGGGTGGAACGGGCGAGACAAATGTTCACCCGATGCCATCAGGTGTTCGAGTTGTAGAAGTGGTGCCCGTCGCGTTCCTCAAACCCTTTCGGACGCCCGCCGTTTTCCGCCACTATGGGCGAGTGCCTTTCAGGGCCACGGGGGTGTTTTCTTAGGGCCACGGGGGGTCTCCATGCGGCGTCGGCTTTCCTTCCTCATGCTTTCCGGACTCCTGGTCGCGCTCGCTCCGGCGGTCCCCGCGGCGGCCGACGAGTCGTGCGGCGAGACCTTCGGGAAACACCTCGCATGCTGGTCCCGGTGGATCAGCGAGGGAACGGTTCACATCACCCTCGACCGGGCGCTGCCGTTCGACGGCGACGCCGAGAGCCACAAGGTCTCCGAGCAGACCCTGTTGGGCCGGCGCGCGAGACTCGTGGTCGAGGTCCCGCGGCACGGGCACACCGGACAGGGCGGAACGGCACTTCTCCTGCTGGCGAACCGGACGGCCAGGCTCGTCGCGAACGACGCCACCATCGACCCGCTGAAGCCCGAGGTCGTGGACGAGTTGGCCGCCCTCGGGGCCTGCGACCCCAAGAACGAGAAGGACCCCTGCGCCCGGCTCGGCAAGGGCCACTCGTTGAGCGGCGGCGAGTTCGTCGACCTGGGCCTGGCCATCGACCTCTCCCAGCACACGTATGGCGTCGACGGCACCCTGGGCGGGCCGTCCGCCACCTCGACCCCCACCGAGACCGACTCCGGCAAAGTGAGCCAGGGCCAGGGCCAGGGCCAGGGCCACGGACAGAGCCAGGGTCAGGGCCAGGCGACCGGGAACGTCGGCGACCCCGGCAACCCCGGCCCGGGCGCCGGCGCCGGCACCGACTCCGGTGCCGGTTCCGGCTGGGACACCGCCACCCAGGTGCTCGCCGTCCTCTGCGTCGTGCTCGTCCTCCTCCTCGGACTGCTCCTGTTCCTGATCCGCCGTTCCGCCCGTGCCGTCGCCGTCGGCACCCTGTCCCGGCGATCGCTCGCCGCCCCGGGTGTCGGCGCCGTACCGGCCGCCACGGCGCCCCGCCCGCGCACCCGCGCGCCCGACGAGGCCACCACCCGCCTCAGGGTCACGCCGACCCGCAGCCACGGACGGCGGGTCGGCAACGTACCGGGCCCCGCCCGGCCCGCCGTCGTCCGCACCGAACTGCACCCGCAGGGCTATGTCGAGATCGACCACGTGCTGTACCGGGCGGTGTGGGCCGAGCCGGGCCGCCCGCCGCCCGCACCCGGCGGACTCGTCGATGTCACCGAGGCGAGGGAGCGGGACTCCGACGTCCTCTACGCCTTCCCGCCGACGGCCGGACGGCACGCCAAAGCCGGCCGACCCTGAGACCAGGAGAGATCCCCATGCACAGCGAATACCCGCCCACCCTGCCGGCGGAGTACGCCGACATCGAGTTCGAGAACAACGCGCAGCGGCTGCCGCTCGTGCTCTGTCTCGACATCTCCAGCTCCATGGCGGGTCAGCCCATCCAGACGCTCAACAACGCGCTCGCGGAGTGGACCCGGGAACTGCACGACGACGTCAGCCTCAGCTACAGCGTCGAGGTCGCCGTCGTCACCTTCGGCGGCAACGGTGTCGCGGCCTGGCGCGGGCCCCAACTCCTCGCCCCCCGCGCCCCGGTGAGCCCCTTCGTGCCGGCGCACATGTTCCAGCCGCCGCGGCTCGCCGCCGCCGGGGTCACCCTGATGACGGAAGCCCTCGAACTGTCGATGCACATCGTCGCCGCCCGCAAGGCCGAGCTGCGCGCCTCCGGGCTCCAGTACTACCGGCCGCAGATCTGTCTGGTCACGGACGGACTGCCGACCGACGCCACGGGCCATCTCACCGACTCCTGGCACCGGTTGATCCCGGTGCTCGCCGACGAGCAGCGCGCCCGCCGCTTCCGGTTGTACGCGATCGGTGTCGGAGGCATCACGGACCGGGGCGAGCAGGTGCTCCAGTCGTTCGCGCCGAAGTTCAACGCCCGGTTGCAGGGATTCCCGTTCCGCGAGCTGCTCCAGATGATGTCCGCCAGTGCCAACGCCGAGCAGAAGGGCGCGGGCGACGAGGTCTTCGAGAAGATCTTCAGCCAGTTCAAGACGCAGCGCCCGGCCTGGGAATCGTGACCGACGACCGGATGGGATTCCTGACTGATGACCGGAGTCGACGAGCGGGAGACGCCGTGGCGGATCCACGGCATGAGCGTCGAGGGATACCGGCACCGCCGGCAGGGGCTGCCCTGCCAGGACGCCTGCGCCTACACGGTGTCGGCCTCCGTGGCGGTCCTCGCCGTGGCGGACGGCGCGGGCAGCAGACCGCGCTCCGAGGAGGGTTCGCGGCTCGCGGTGGAGCTGGCCACCGAGCACTTCGCGCGCCGGGCCGCCAACGCGGCGGACCGCCGTCCCGGCCAGGCGGTGCACGAACTCCTGGAGGACGCCTTCCACGACGTCTGCAAGGTGTTCCTGGACCGGACGGGCGCCGACGCGGCGGACTTCGCGACCACGCTCACCGTGGTCGTGCTCGCGCGGGGCTGGCTCGGTCATCTGTCCGTGGGTGACGGTTTCGTCGTCCTGCGGGCCGGCACGGAGGACGGCGAGCGGCAGTTCCATCTGCTGCCGCAGCCCGCGGCGGCCAGCGAGTACAGCAACGAGACGGTCTTCCTGACCTCGCCGGACGCGGCCCGCTGGGTGCACACCGACTGTGTGTCCGACGACGGGATCGATGGGGTGCTGCTGTCCACCGACGGACTGGCGCAGGCCGCGCTCAACCCCTCCGGAGGCGGCGCGCTGTCCCCGAACACCTCGTTCGCCGAGGCCGTGTTCCGCTCCCTCGACGTTCCCGGTCCGGTGACCGCGAGCGCCCACGAGGGCCTCGGGACCCTGCTCCGCTCGGACCGGCTCACCGCCCTCAACGCCGACGACAAGACCCTGCTGCGGGCCGTGCTCAAGGCGCGGCCATGAGCGGCCTCACCGTGTTCCTGGACGGCAAGCCGGTCACCCTCGCCGAATTGCCCCTGAAGGGCGGCGGTCAGGCGGCCGTCTTCCCGGTCGTCGGTGACGACGGCATCGTCGTCAAGCTGTACCGCGAACCGCCGGGCCCCGAACAGGAACGGAGGCTGATGCGGATGCTGACCATGTCCCCGCTCGTGACCCGTCCCACCGACGCCTCCCAGCCGCCCGAGCTGGCCTGGCCGACCGCCCTCGCCCGCGGTGCGCAGGGCGAGTTCCTCGGCTACGCCATGCGCCGTTTCGGCGAACCCCAGCATGTGCAGCTGATCGGCCTGTTCACCCGCGCCCAGCGCCTCAAGCTCTTCGCCGACCGGGCCGACTGGCGCTTCCTGCTCGGCGTCGCCTGGAACCTCGCCTTCATGACCGCCCGTATGCACTACGACAACCTCGTCATCGGCGACTTCTCCAGCAGCAATGTCGTCGTCGACGCCAACGGCTTCGTCACCTTCCTCGACTGCGACTCCATCGCCTTCAACGACCCGGTGACCGGGGAACTCTTTCCCTGCCTGATGCACACCACCGACTACTCGTCCCCCGAGCGGCAGGCCGGCGGCCCCGCCACCCGCGCCACCGACGAATTCGCCCTCGCGGTCCTCGTCTACCAGTTGCTGACCGCGGGCAACCACCCCTTCGGCGGCGTCCCGCACGACAGCGCCTCCGAGTCGACCGTCAAGGACAACATCGCCGCGAGCTGCTCCTACGTCGTGCGCCCCGAGCGGGTCGTCATCCCGCGCGGCACGATCGACCCCTCCGTGCTCCCGCCCGAACTCCTCGCGCTGGCCCGCTCCGCCTTCGGCCCCGGTGTGCACGATCCCGCCACCCGGCCCCCGGCGGAGGCCTGGCTGCGCGCCCTGGACAAGGAGCGAGCGCTGGTACGGGTCTGTCCGAGCCGCCCGCTGCACGCGTTCGGCTCGCATCTGACCTCGTGCCCCTGGTGTACTCGGGCGGCGCTCACCGGGCACGACGTGTTCAACGGGCCGGCGGCGGTCCCGGTGCCGGGCGCGATTCCGCAGCCGCCGACCCCGGGCGAGCCGTGGCCCACCGCGCTGAAGGTGGCGCTGCTGATCCTGGCGGTCGTGATCCTGGTGGTGATCGCGGCGAACGCGTGAGCCGCATCACCGCGGGAACAGGAGCGGCCCTCGTCCGCCCCGCCCGCCGTCGCCGCGCCGCGCTGTGCCTGCTGTCGCCGCGTGCCGCCGTGCTCGCCGTTGCCGCGTGCTGCCGTGATCTCGGCCGCCGTGCCCGCCGTCGCCGCGTGCCGCCCCGTCCGCCGTCGCCGTGGTCGTCCGCGGGTGGACCCGGAGCGCGTGCGGCCCGGTCACTGCGAGCGGCCGCGGTCCTCCAGGTAGCGCGTGTGCGACTCCTGGCGCCGCGCCTCCGTCTCGCGCAGTGTCGCCGCGAGCCGGTCCGACTCCTCGTGCAACAGGGTGAGTTGACGCTCCAGGTGGCGCTCCGGCGGTTCGGTGCCGGGGGCCAGCCGGGTCCACCACCGGGTGCGGACGAACGTGTCGACCGCCTCGGGGATGTCCTGCCGTACGGCGCGCGACAGGGCGTGCACGCCTTCCGGGTCCTGGGCGAGGACCTCGGCGACCCAGCCGGGGTCGAGCAGGGCGGTGAGGACCTCCATCAGCTCGGTGAGCCGGCCGGCGGCCGCCGGGGGCAGCTCGACGCCGTCCAGATACTCCCGCAGCTTGTCGAAGTCGGTTCGCAGCTCGGCGAGTTGGGCGGAAGGGGACGGGAAGTCGGGAAGGGCGGGGCGCTCCGGCGGGGCGATCAGCGCGCCCGCGCCGTACAGGCCCGCGACGACGGCCGGCCAGTACGGGCCCGCCACCCCGGCGAAGGTCAGCGCGAGTCCGGCGATCCCGCACGCGCTGCCGGTGAGGTTCTTGCGGGACTCCAGGAAGCCGACGAGCCTATTGGTAGCCACGGATCTCCTCGAAGGCGCCGTCGAGCGAGCCCTTCCGGGCGTCGAAGAGACGGCCGCCGGTCAGGTCGGCGATGTGCTGGAGTTCGCCGCGGTCGGAGTCGCCGAACAGGATGGGGAAGACCGGGATCTCCCGCTGTCCGCCGGGCAGCCGGCGGTAGAAGGCGTCGAAGTCGGAGGGGCTCGCGCCCTTGGTGTTCTCGCCGTCCGTCATCAGCACGATCGAGGTGAATGTGTCGTCGCCGGCGCCCAGATGTTCGTACGCCTTCTCCAGTGAGGTGTAGATCGCGGTGTCACCGTCGGCGCTCAGCGCACGGGTGTCCTCGCGGATGGCGTCGAGCCCGGCCTTCGGGTTCTCGGGCCGCACCACGTGCGTGTGGACGCTCTTGACCTGTGAGCCGAACGGCATCAGCGTCACCTCCTCGCGGTCGCGGAAGTCGCCGGTCAGATCGCCGAGCGACTTCTTCAGCCGGTCGAGGCGGTCGCCGTCCATCGAGCCCGAGGTGTCGAGGACGTATACGGTCCTGGACGGCCGGCGCAGCTTGTTCTCGTAGGAGTCGAGGAGTCGGTCGGCGACGGACCGGCTTCCGGGGAAGGGGAGTTCACGCCGTCGTCCGGTGTCGAGTCCGGCCGCCGGGGCGACGGAGGCGACGACCGGGCGGCGGTGCGTCTGCTCGGTGATCCGCTTCTGGGTGGCCGGTGCGCGCAGTGCCTCGGCGAGGCGCCGCACGGTCTCGCGGGTGTCCTTGGAGGACGCGGCGAGCGAGGAGAGCGGATAGTCGGCGGTCACCACACCGTCGCGCGGGCGGATGACGGTCAGGCCCTTCACGCCCTTGAGGACGGACTCGTAGTTGAGCAGGGCGTCCACGGTGCCGCGGCGTTGGTAGGCGGTGGCCAGCCAGCCCGACGAACCCGACGTCAGCTTCTGCCCCTTGAAGAACTCCCGCAGTCGGGGCGTGGCCTTGTCCACGTCGGCGTCCGTGAGCGCCGACTGGGCTCCGGACAGTCCGGAGGCCACCGAGATCAGCGTGGAGAAACCGGAGTTGGAGCGCGCCGGATCGGTCATGCCGTACGTCAGCTTTCCGTCCGCCACGGCCTGCTCCACCTGCGACCAGGTGACGTCGTCCGGCTTCCAGCCGAGGCTGCTCACCTTCTCCGGCTTGACGCCGATGGCCACCGGGCTCGACATGACCGGCGTCTGTGAGACGACCTTCTTCGCGGCGTCCGGGCGCAGATGCAGATAGGCGTTGGAGGAGAGCCACAGGGCGTCGTACCTGCCGTCCGCCGTGCCCCGCGCGATCAGGTCCACGGCGGCGAGGGTGCCCATGTAGGTGGGCTCGACCGTGATGCCGGTGTCGCGCCTGATCCGGTCGAGGACCGGCTTCATGTCGCTGAGTTCGCTGGAGGCGAGGACGCGGAGGGTGCCGGGCCGCGGGGCCGTGCCGTCCCCGGACTTCCGCTCTCCCTGAGCAGTGCAGGCCGTGACGGCGAGCAGGGCCACGGCGGCGCAGGCCGCCCGTCGGAGCGGTCTCATCCGTGCCCGCCCTCCAGTGCGCCCTGCGTGCGGCTGCGTTCCAAGTAGGCGCCTGCGTGCTGGAGTTCCGAGGTCAGGGACTCCACCGTCGCGGCCATCGTCTCGGTCGCCCGGACCTTGTAGGTGTCGATCGCGTCGAGGGTGCGGTAGATCTCCTGGAAGGCGGTGCGCAGGGTCTCGGCGCCGACGGCCGGGTCGGCGGCGATGCGCTGGATCTCGCCGCTCTGGGTGGCGAGCATCTCGGCGTTGCCGCGGATGAGGTCCTCGGTCGTGCCGCGCAGGGCGTTGACCTGCTCGACGACCTTGCGCTGGTTGTCGAGCGCGGAGGCGAGCATCACGGAGATGCGCAGCGCGGAGACCGTGGTGGTGGCCGCGCGGTCGACGCCCTTGATGAGTTCCTGGTTGTTGCGCCGGACCACGTCCATCGCCAGATAGCCCTGGGCGCACACCGCGAGCTGGGTGAGCAGGTCCTGGTGCTTCTGCCGGACCGGGAAGAGCACGTCGGAGCGGAGCGTGTCGGCCTGCGCCGGGTCGCCGGAGTCGACGCCCGCGATGTGGTCCTCGACCGCGGTGTCCAGGGCCTGGGTCAGCACGACGTACTCCTGGAGCTTGCCCATCGTCTCCCAGAGCCGGACCCGTTCGGTCTGCAAGGCCGCGTTGTCCCGGCGCAGTTCGTCCTGGCCGCCGCGCAGCGAGCCGACGATCTTGTTCAACGTGCCTTGTGCGGAGGCGTACTTGGCGACGTGGTCGCGCAGCTTGTTGCCGCCCGGCAGCCTGGACAGGAACTTGCGGCCCTTGCTCGCGGACAGATCGCGCGGGTCCAGGTCCTCGACCACGCGCCGGAGTTCGACGAGCGAGCCGGCGACGTGCGACTGGGCGTCCTCGCCCTTGGAGGGCAGACTGCGGATCGTCCGTTCCAACATGCGGTTGGACTGGGCGGCGGCACCGCGCATCTCGCTCGCGCCCAGCCCCGCGATCTCCCCGACCTTGCCCGCGAATTCGGGCGAGCGGGCGTCCAGGACGGCGAGCCCGTCGATGTACTCCGCGGCCCGGCGCGCCATCTCGTCCTGTACCCCCGGGTCGACGGGGACGAGCCCGCCGGCCTTCTCTCGGGGCACGGGGGCGACCGCCTCGGGTGGCGTGAGGGTGAATGTCTCTTCGCTGGTCATCTGCGCTTCCCCCTAGTTCCCGGCCCGGCGCGCCATCTCGTGCAGCACCTTGTAGGTGGGCACGGGCACCTGCCGGACGCCGGTCAGCTTCTGATTGAGGTACGTGGCACGGTCGGCGGTCGCCGCCGTGAACTCGGCGGTCGCGCCCTGCGGCCGGAACCCGTGCCGGACGGCGAGCCTGCGCAACGCCGGGTCGGTGCTGAGGAGTTCACCCAGTGCGCGGCCCTCGGGCGTGAGCGGTACGACCGTGTGGTCGCTGTTGGCGGTGGTGTCCGGGTAGAGGACCGTGAGGTCGCCGGTGTCCTGGCCCTCGGCGAGCAGCGCGGCGACCTGGGACTCGTAGACGAGGACCAGCGGATTGCCGGCGCCGCTGATGAAGTCCCCGAACTCCGCGTCGGTGCTGGCCTGCTGGGCGCCCTGGACGCTGATGAGCTGGTGCATCAGGGGCGCGGTGCGGCCGACGGCGGCGTTGTCGGCGGCGACGCGCCCGCCGTCGGCGACATAGGACGCGGCGGCGAGGTAGAGGGCGCCGGAGTTGGAGGTCTCCGGGTCGGTGCTGGCGATGTACAGCGTGCCGGTCAGTTCACCGTGCGCCTTGGCGCCCTTGAGCTGCTGCCACGTTCGTTCGTGCCGGGCCGCGTCGAGGTAGGCGGCCATCTTCAGCGTGCCGGTGTTCCTGTCGAGGGTGGCGAGTCCGTTGGCGGCCAGGACCTGTGCCGCGCTGCGGTGGGCCACCACGACGAGGGGCGAATAGAAGGGCCGGGGCAGCGGCTTGCGGACGTGGTACTTGTCCGCGAGTTCGTCGGCCGGCGCCTGGCTGGAGGGGAAGGCGAAGTCGTATCCCTTGAGGTCGAGGCCGTCCATGGCCCAGGACCCGGAGGTCTCCGTCTTGACGGTGTAGCCCTTGGCGGCGAGGGCCTTCACCACGTCGGGATCGGCGAAGAACTCCGCCTTCTCCGAACCGATCATTCCTTGCACGGTCTTCGTTGCCGTGCCCTTGTCCTGACCATTGCGGCCTGCGACGACGGCTGCTGCCACTCCGCCGATCAACAGGACCGCCAGGACGATTCCCGCGATGCGTCTCACGCCTGGAGCGTGCACCTCGGAATCCAACGTTCCCCGTCTCGGGGGGTGAACACGGGGTGACCACCGGGTCCCGGTACGCAACCGGAGGGGGCAGTGCCGCTACCTGGGCCGGCGGAGCCCTGTGCGGGGCCGTGCGCGGGGCGGGAGCGGGGTGTGTGGCACCCGGTCCGCGCGTCGCTTGGGAAGCGCGCGGACCGGGGCCGTGCGGGGGCCTCGGGCTCGGGGAGCCCGGGGCTCAGTGGGCGGCCAGCTCGCGGGGCCCGACCGCCTGCGCGTGGGCGTCCATGCGCTCGGCGGAGAGGATCGCCGCGGCCGTGTCGGCGCGGGAGGCCGCCACGACGAGGGCACGGCCCGCGAGGGCGTGGGCACGCCGGTGGAGCGTCGCGAGACGGGATGCGTGGGGCGCGTCGGCGGCCGGGGCGCGGACCGGGGCGGAGCCGCCGCGCAGCCGGGTGACCTGCTCGGTGAGCCGCTCGACGCCGGTGTCCAGGTCGGCGGACGGCGCGAGTGCGCGGATCTCGTCCGTGACGGCGAGCAGCGCCGCGAGGTGACCGGCGAGCTGGATGTCCAGCTCCTCCTCGCGCGACCGGTGGGGAAAGTCGGGGGAGCGGGCGCCGGCCATCGTGTGGACCGACTTCGTGCGGATCGGTTCGTACATGGGATGGCCTCCTGTGCCTGACAGGAAGCCATCCTAGCTTGGATTTCGTCTAAAGTTGAGCCGGTTCGCGTAATGGGACGCGCCGCGTACGCAGGGTGAGCGCACCGGGCGCTCCCCGCTGGGGTCACGGCTGGCTGTAGCCGTCCAGGAACGTGCCGATCCTTGTCACCGCGTCCGTCAGATCCGCGACCGCCGGCAGCGTGACCACCCGGAAGTGGTCCGCCTCGGGCCAGTTGAAGCCCGTCCCCTGGACGACCATGATCTTCTCGCGGCGCAGCAGGTCGAGCACCATCTGCCGGTCGTCCTTGATCTTGAAGACCTTCGGGTCGAGGCGCGGGAAGAGGTACAGCGCCCCCTTCGGCTTCACGCAGGTCACACCCGGGATCTGGGTCAGCAGCTCGTGCGCGACGTCGCGCTGCTCCTTCAGGCGCCCGCCCGGCAGGACCAGGTCGTTGATCGTCTGGCGCCCGCTGAGCGCCGCCACCACTCCGTGCTGTCCCGGCATGTTGGCGCACAGTCGCATGTTCGCGAGGATCGTCAGTCCCTCGATGTACGAGGCCGCGTGCGCGCGCGGTCCCGAGACCGACATCCAGCCGACGCGGTAGCCCGCCACCCGGTACGCCTTCGACATGCCGTTGAAGGTGAGGGTGAGCAGATCCGGGGCGATCTTGGCGGTCGCGGTGTGCGTGGCGCCGTCGTAGAGGATCTTGTCGTAGATCTCGTCGGAGCAGACCAGCAGGTTGTGCCGTCGGGCGATGTCCGTGAGCCCCCGGAGCATCGCGTCGTCGTAGACCGCGCCGGTCGGGTTGTTCGGGTTGATGATGACGATCGCCTTGGTGCGGTCGGTGATCTTCCGCTCCACGTCGGCGAGGTCCGGCATCCAGTCGGACTGCTCGTCGCAGCGGTAGTGCACGGCGGTGCCGCCGGACAGGGAGACCGCCGCGGTCCACAGGGGGTAGTCCGGGGCCGGTACGAGTACCTCGTCGCCGTCGTCCAGCAGTCCCTGCATCGCCATCACGATGAGCTCGGAGACGCCGTTGCCGATGAAGACGTGGTCGACGTCCGTCTCGATCCCGAGGGTCTGGTTGTGCATGACGACCGCGCGGCGGGCGGCGAGCAGGCCCTTGGCGTCGCCGTAGCCGTGCGCCGAGGAGACGTTGCGGAGGATGTCCTCGAGGATCTCGGGCGGACACTCGAACCCGAAGGCGGCCGGGTTGCCCGTGTTGAGCTTGAGGATGCGGTGACCGGCCGCTTCGAGCCGCATCGCCTCCTCAAGAACCGGGCCCCGGATCTCGTAGCAGACGTTGGCGAGCTTCGTGGACTGGATCACCTGCATGTCCGTGAGCTTACGGCCGCGTAACGCGCGACGGGGCGTGTTTTCCACCACGTGAGACGTGTCGGTTCGAGCATCTTTGTCCGCCGGCTACGCCGTAGGCCCTGGTGGTCCCTAGAATGCGCGATCATGTCCTGGCAGTCCGGAGATCCCGAAGCCCGGCCGAAGGTCTACCTCCCGCAGAGCGACGGGGAGACGCCTCCGGCCTATGAGACGTACACCGATCCGGCCGAGGCGCACGGCTGGCGGAAGGCGTACGCGGACGGCGACGACACCACCGTCCTGGCCGCGGTGCCCGGTGACCCGGCCGGACGGCAGGAACGGCTGCTGCGCCGCAGGCGCGCCCGGCTGAACCGGCGGATGGCCGTGGCCGGGGGCGCGGCGGGCGTCGTCGTCCTCGGTATCGCCGTCGCGGGGATGTTCGACTCCGGGGCGGCCGGGGAGCCGGGCGGCACGCCGGTGCGGACGGCCGGGCCCGTGCACCTCGCCACCGGACCCGCCCAGCCGGCGGACACCACGTCGGCGCGGGCCGACGTCTCGGCCGCCCCCTCGGGCAGCGCGGGCGCCGCCTCCCCGGGCGCGACCACGACCGCGGGCGCCTCCACGGCACCGAGTGCTTCCACGGCCCCCGCGCCCTCCGCCTCGACAGCGGCCACGACCTCCGTGGCCCCCGCCCCGACCACTCCGACCGCCTCGGCGACGGCCGGCACCGGTGGGCACGGCCATGGGCACGGGCACGGCGGCAGCTGGCCCAATTAGGGCCTGGCCCCAGTAGGTTGGCCCTGCCGCAAGGGGGAGGCAGGGCATGGAATTCTCGCTGTTGAACGACGAACCGGTGGCCGGGCCGGCTGACGATCTGCTGGGCACCGGACGGGCCGCCCGCGAACTCGCCAAACTGCTCCACGACTCGCGCGCCGCGACCCCGCTCACCCTCGCGGTGGACGCCGGGTGGGGCATGGGCAAGAGCAGCCTGATGCGGCTCGTGGACGCCGAGTTGCAGGCCCGCGAGGGCGTCCACACCGTCTGGTACAACGCCTGGACCTCGACGGGCGCCGACGCCCTCGAAGGCCTGATCAAGTCCGTCCTGATGCGGTTCGACCGTCGGGCGCTGCGGCGGGCGGTGCGCCGGGTCTCGGAGCAGCGGGCGCTCATCCGTTGGATCCGCTTGGTGTTGACGTTCGGGGCCGCACTGCTCGGGGCCGCCGCCCTCGTCGACCGGCTCTGGCGGGAACTCTCCATCGACGCCCGGTCCCGCAACGCCATGCGGGACACGCTGCGCGAGCTCACGGCGGACTGGGCCGAGTCCACGTCGTTCGACACCCGGCGTCTGCTCGTCGTCTTCGTCGACGACCTCGACCGCTGTTCCGAGGAGACCGTGCTCGCGGTGTGCGAGGCGGTGAAGGTGTACCTGGACGTGCCGGGGCTCGCCTTCGTCATCGGGTGCGACCGCTCCGCGCTGGGACCGAGCGGGTTGCTGCGGGACCTGTCGCCTGCCGGGTCGGCGTTCATGGAGAAGATCTTCCAGACGAGCTACCGGGTACCGGTCCCGGCGGTCGCCGAGGTCCGCGCGTACGTCGACCGGTGCGCGGAGCGCTCCGGCATCCAGGATCTGCTCGGCGACCACCTCGCGGAGCTGATCGCCCTGCGCTCGGCCCGCAATCCGCGCCGGATCAAGCGGCTCATCAACGGCTTCGGCCTGGAGTGCGCGCTCAACCCCGTCTGGGAGTCGTTCAGGGCGGAGGCGGTGATCCGGGTCCTGCTGCTCCAGCAGCTGTACCCCGACTTCTACCGGGTACTGCTCGCCCGCGACGGCGCCGATGTGCACGCGGCCCGTGAGTTCCTCCGCTACCGCGTGACCCGGCGGGTGCTGAGCCAGCCGTTCGCCCAGCCCGCGGAGGGGACCTGGCCGGTCGCGGTGAGCTGTCTGCTCGCGTACGACCTGGTCGCGCCGGAGCCGGACCGGCCGGCGGACTGGGGCACGCTGCTCGCCCGGCTGGAGGAGCATCTGCCCACCGGATTCCCGGAGTTGGCGCTCGACCCGAACTTCGTCCGGCTCATCGAGGAGCTGATGGCGCTGACCGAGGTGGACGACCTGGTGGGGCAGTTGCAGCAGGGGGCGCCACAACTCGCGGCGGTTCCTCCGGAGCGGGCACCGGAGCCCGGTTCGTCCGTGCAGCCGGGCAGCGCCGGCCCGTCGTACGCCGGGATGCCGTATGCCGGGATGCAGGTGCTCTGGGTCGACGACCACCCCGAGCGCAACACTCAGTTCGTCGAGCTGCTGGAGGCGCAGGGCGCTCGCGTCCGGGTGGCCACGGACCGGGGACGCGCCGAGCAGGTCCTCGACGTCACCCGGATCGACCTGCTCATCTCCGATGTACAGCGCGGACTGGACCGGGAGGCGGGGCTCACCGATCTGGGCCGCTGGCGGGAGAGCGGGCGGTATTCCGGGCCCGCCGTCTTCTTCACCAGCCGCACCACCCCGAACCGCGAGGCCCGCGCCGCGGCCCTCGACGCGAAGGTCGCCACGAGCGGCGCGCTGCTCTTCCGCTACGCCGAGGAGGCCTACGAGGTTTCCGCCGCTTAGGCCGAAAACGGTTCCTTGTCCGCCTTTCCCTCCCCCCTCACAATGCACATGACAAGCAGATGACCGGAAGATCTCCGGTCAACGAAAGGTGACCGGATGACCTTCGGTCGCCCCACGTCGCAAGAGGGGACCCCCACATGAGAAAGCCTCTCGTCGCCGCTCTGTTCGCCCTGGTGATGGCCGGGGCGGGCGCGGCACCCGCGGTCGCGGCACCCGTTCCCCACTCGGCTCCCGCGCACGTGTCGGCCTCCGCCGTCACGACGGGCACCGCGGCGGGCACCAAGGCGGCGGCGCCCACGATCCAGGCAGTCGGCCTCGCCGGGACCGTCGCGCTCAGCAACTGCTCCGGTTCCGTCATCCGCTTCCCCAACTCGGTGGACACCGCCCCGGCGCTCGTGCTCTCCAACGGCCACTGCCTGGAGACCGGCTTCCCGGACCCCGGTGAGGTGATCGTCGGGCAGTCGTCCAGCCGGACCTTCGGTCTGCTGAACTCGGCGGGCACCAAGGTCGCGACCCTGCGCGCGAGCAAGGTCGCGTACTCGACGATGACCGACACGGACATCACGATCTACCAGCTCACCAGCACGTACGCGACCATCAAGAGCTCGTACGGCATCACCGCGCTGACCGTGCAGGACACGCACCCGACCGTCGGCACCGCCATCACCGTGGCCTCCGGCTACTGGAAGCGTCTCTACAACTGCAGCATCGACGGGTTCGTGTACCGCCTCAAGGAGGGCAGCTGGACCTGGAAGGACTCGGTCCGCTACACCTCCGCCTGCAACACCATCGGCGGCACCTCGGGCTCACCGGTCATCGACCAGTCGACCGGCAAGGTCGTCGCCGTCAACAACACCGGCAACGAGAGCGGCGAGACCTGCACGGTGGACAACCCCTGCGAGGTCGACGCGAACGGCAATGTCACCGTCCGCGAGGGCATCAACTACGCCGAGGAGACCTACCAGATACCGGCCTGCTTCACGACCGGCAACCAGCTGAACCTGAGCGCCAGCGGGTGCGTGCTGCCCAAGCCGTAGGGCTGCGGGAGGGCGGGCGGTCACGCCGTGCGGCGGACCGCCCGTCCCGCCAGGACGTCCGTCCGGCGCCCGTCCTCCACGACGAAACGGCCGTCGATCAGGACGTGCGGGACACCGGTCGGCAGGGTGCGCGGCGCCGCGAAGGTCGAACCCGCCGCGACCGTCGCCGGGTCGAAGAGGACCAGATCGGCGCGGTACCCCTCGCGGACGAGGCCGCGGTCGGGCAGCCGCAGCCGGGCGGCGGGGCGGCCGGTGAGATGGGCGACGCACTCCTCCAGCGAGAGGACGCCCAACTCCCTTACGTACCGGCCGAGATAGTGCGGGAAGGTGCCGTAGGCGCGCGGGTGCGGTTTGTCGCCGGTCAGGATGCCGTCGGAGCCGCCGGTGTGCACGGGGTGCCGCATGATCGCCCGGACGTTCTCCTCGTGGCCGACGTGCTGCAGGATCGTCGGGCCGAGCCGGTCCTCGACCAGCAGGCGCCGGGCGGTGGTCCAGGGGGCCTCGCCGCGCAGGTCGGCGGATTCCTGGACGGTCCGGCCGACGTACGACCCGAGGTCCGGGTCGCTCACCCCCGAGATCTCGATCGTGTCCCACTCGATGGGGACGCCGTGGCAGCCGTCCGCGCCCACGACCTCCATGTGGTGCCGGACGCGTTCGGCGGTGGCGTCGTCCCGCAGCCGGGCGAGAACCGCCTCGGGGCCTCCCTCGCCCGCCCAGCTCGGCAGCATCGCCACGAGGGTGGTGCACCCGGGGGTGTACGGATAGGTGTCGAGGGTGATGTCCGCGCCCTGCGCCAGCGCCTTGTCCAATAGAGCGAGGAGCTCCGGCGCCTTTCCGTCGTTCACGCCGAAGTTCATGGTGGCGTGGGCGAGATGGAGCGGACAGTCCGCCTCGCGGGCGAGGGTCACCATCTCCTCGTACGCCTCCAGGGCGCCCGCCCCGTAGGAGCGGTGGTGCGGGCAGTAGTAGCCGCCGTGCACCGCCACCACCCGGCACAGGGCGGTCAGTTCGGCGTCCTTCGCGTACATCCCCGGGGTGTACGTCAGCCCTGAGGACATGCCGACCGCGCCCTCCCGCAGTCCGTCCGCCACCAACTGCCGCATCCGGTCCAGCTCCTGAGGGGTCGCCTCGCGGTCCTCCCAGCCGACGGCGAGCATGCGGACGGTGCCCTGGGGGACGAGGTAGGCGGCGTTCACCGCGATGCCCTCGCCGTCGAAGCCGTGGTCGAGGCGGTCCAGGTACTCGCCCACGGAGCGCCAGCCGAAGTCGATGTCGTCGCCGTGGCCGTTCCAGCCGGTGATCGTCCGGCGGACCTCGGCGAGCGTACGGTCGTCGACCGGGGCGTACGACAGGCCGTCCTGGCCGATGACTTCGAGGGTCACGCCCTGGGCGGCCTTCGCGCTGTGGTCCGGGTCCCGCAGCAGTGCGAGGTCGCTGTGCGCGTGCATGTCGATGAAGCCGGGGGCGAGGACGAGACCCTCGGCGTCCAGCTCCCGTGTGCCGCGCGGCCGTTGACAGCCGGCCGCCGCGGCCTCCTTGACGATCGCGACGATCCGGCCGCCCTTGACGGCCACGTCGGCGCGGTAGGCGGGGCCGCCACCGCCGTCGGCGACGTCCACGTCCTGGATGACGAGATCGGCGTGATCCATGGGGTGTCTCCCAGCCCTAGAAGAACGTGCGGATGCAATCGACTAGAAGAACGTGCGGATGTAGTCGACGACCGTGCCGTCCGCCTCGACCAGCGGGATCAGCTGCCACTTGTCGAAGGACGTGCACGGATGGGACAGCCCCATGCCGAACCAGTCGCCGACCTCCAGGTCCGCCCCGGGGGCCGTACGCAGCCACGCGTGCTGGTCGGAGAGCCCGCTGACCTCGATGCCGGCCGCGGGACGCTCCTCGCCGGCCCGGCGCACCACCTGGGCGAAGGGGAGGCCGAGGTCGTAGGCCGCGTCCCGCTTGCCGGCGTTGGTGAAGGCCTGCTCGGGGGAGGGCCGGGAGACGACCTGCGACCAGAGGCGGAACGCCGGGTGCAGGGCGCCCTCCTCCGGGACGCGGGTGAAGGGGGTCAGCTTCCGGTAGTGGCCGTCGTCGTGCGAGACGTACGCGCCCGAACGCAGCAACTTCAGGACGGGGAGCGAGAGTTCGGGGATCTCGGCGAAGACGTCGGCGACCGCGTCGAACCAGGCGCTGCCACCCGCGCTGACGACGATCGCGTCCAGGCCCTTGAAGCGCCCGGCGCCGTCGAAGGCCGCCGCGAGCGCGGTCAGCCGCCGCAGCCAGGCGTGCACCCGCTCGGGGTTCGCGTCCGGGACCTCGCCCTCGTACCCCGCGACACCGGCCAGCCGGAGCGTCGCCGTCGCGGCCACCGCGTCCGCCACGGCCTCGCACTCCGCCTCCGTACGCACGCCGGTACGGGCGCCCGCACCCGCGGCGAGTTCGACGACGACGTCCACCGGGCGGGCGCTGCCGCGCAGCGCGGCGTCCATCAGCTCCACTCCGCGCACCGAGTCGGCGTAACAGACGAACCGGAAGTCCGGGTCCTCGGCCAGTTCGGCGGCGATCCAGCGCAGGGCCGACGGGTCGACGAGTTCGTTCGCGAGGAAGATCCGGTCGACGCCGAACTCCCGGGCCACCCGCACCTGATGGGGGACCGCGAGAGTGATGCCCCAGGCGCCGTGCTCGATCTGCCGCCAGAACAGCTGAGGCGCCATGGAGGTCTTGCCGTGCGGGGCGAAGGCGAGGCCGTGCCGGGCGGCGTAGGTCTCCATGAGTTCGAGGTTGTGGGTCAGGCGCTCTGCGGAGAGGGCGAGGACGGGGGTGGTGAAGCCGTCCGTGAAGAGATTGAGGCGCTGGGCGGCCAACTCCCCGACGCTCAGGCCGTCCGCGTCCGGAGGCAGGCCCTTGAAACGGTGGTCGACGCGCTCCGCCGCGAGAGCGGCCAGCGGTGCGGCGGCGGTGTCGGCGCTCATGGGGCCTCCTTGGTCTGCCTGTTGAGGCGTCGCGTTGCATCATGTGCAACGCTCATTGCGTATGTCGCTTACTGCTGTCTAACATCCCAGCCAACGCAGGGTCAACGGTGCCGTTCACCGCCGTCGGCCGCCAGAGCGAGGAGCCCCGACCGCCGTGACCAGCAACGGACCCGCAGGTGCCGCGTCCCCCGACGCCGACGCCGACGCCGACGCCGACGCCGACGCCGACATCGATGTTGATGTCGAGACCGGCACCGGCACCGTCGGAACCGGCATCGGCACCGTCGACGTGGTGGCGCTCGGCGAGTCCATGGTCACCTTTCTGCCCACCCGGGCCGGACGCCTCGCCGACGTGCCCTCGTTCGAGCGGGGCATCGGCGGCGCCGAGTCGAACGTGGCGTGCGTGCTCGCCCGTGCCGGTCACTCCGCGCGCTGGGTCGGCCGGGTCGGCGCCGACGGGTTCGGCGACCATCTGGTGGAGGCGATCACCGCGTACGGCGTCGACACCTCCGCCGTACGCCGGGACCCCGACCGCCCGACCGGCGTCTACTTCCGCACGGCGGGCGACCGGGCGACCGACGCCCACGAAGTCGCCTACTACCGAGCCGGATCCGCCGCCTCGGCGATGACGGCGCACAACGTGGACCTGGCCGCCGCCCGGTCCGGCCGCGTGCTGCACCTGTCCGGCATCACCGCCGCACTCTCCGACGACTGCCTGGCCCTGATGCGCGAACTGACCGCCCCACGGCCCGGCCGCCCCCTCGTCTCCTTCGACGTCAACCACCGCCCGGGGCTGTGGCGCGGCCCCGAAGGACCGCGCGTCCTGCTCGACCTCGCCCGCGGCGCCGACATCGTCTTCGTCGGCGACGACGAGGCCCGCGAGGCCTGGGGGCTGAGCGGGGCGCACACGATCCGCGCCGCGTTGCCCGAACCGGCTGTTCTGGTCGTCAAGTACGGCAAGGGCGGAGCCGTCGTGTTCGACAGGAACGCCGGTGGCGGGACAACCGCCGCCGAGGGGGCGAGGGACACCCCCGACGGGATAGAGGGCGCGGCTGAGGGGGCGAGGGACACCCCCGACGGGAGCGAGGGCGCGGTTGAGGGGGCGAAGGGCGCCGCCGACGGGAGCGAGGGCGCGGTCCGGGGGGCCCAGGACGACACCAGGGGGCCTGCGGACGCGGCGGGCACCGCCACCTTCGTCCGCGCCCTGCGGGTCGACGTCGTCGCTGCCGTCGGCGCCGGTGACGCGTTCGCCGCCGGATTCCTCTCCGCCACTCTGCGCGGCCTTTCCGTCCGCGACCGGCTGCGGCACGGCCACCTGATGGCCGCCGCCGCCCTCACCGTGCCGGGCGACCTCGCCGAGCCGCCCGCCCGGGGGCACGCCGACCGGCTGGCGGCTCTCGACGACCGTGCCTGGGAGACACTTCGTCTCGGCCCCGGCTGGACCGAAGCCGACGCACGGGCCGCGGAGGAGGTACGCACGCCATGAGCCAGACCGTCGACCGAGCACTGAGCATTCTGCCGCTGCTCGCCGAGGGCCCCGCCGACCTCGGACAGGTCGCCGACCGTCTCGGCGTCCACAAGTCCACGGCGCTCCGCCTGTTGCGCACCCTGCACGAACACGGCCTGGTGTACCGCCAGTCCGACCTGCGCTACCGCCTCGGCGCCCGGCTCTTCGCCCTCGCCCAGGAGGCCGTCGAGAACCTCGACGTCCGCGAGATCGCCCACCCCCACCTCGTCCGCCTCAACGAGAGCTGCGGACACACGGTCCACCTCGCCGTGTACGAGGAGAACGAGGTGCTCTACATCGACAAGGTGGAGAGCCGCTACCCGGTGCGCATGTACTCGCGGATCGGAAAGCCCGTCGCCATCACCGTCGCGGCGGTGGCCAAACTGCTCCTCGCCGACCTGCCCGAGGCCGAGCGCCGCGCCGTCGCCGACAAGCTCGACTACCCCATGTACACGGCCCGTTCGACCCCCAACGCCCCCGCCTTCCTCAAGGAGCTGGCGACGGTACGCGAACAGGGCTGGGCCACCGACCTCGGCGGCCACGAGGAGTCCATCAACTGCGTGGCCGCCCCCGTCCGCGGCGCCGACGGACGCGTCGCCGCCGCCATGTCGGTCTCCGCGCCCAACGTCGTCGTCACCGCCGAGGAACTCCTCACCCTGCTCCCGCTGGTGCGCCGTACTGCGGACGCCATCAGCCACGACTACTCCGGCCAAGCCCCCACGAAGGAAGACCCGAAGAAATGATCACCGCATGACCGACAAGATCGCCCTGATCCCCGCGACCCACACCGCACCGCCCGCGAGGTTCTCGCACGGTGTGCGGAAGGGGAACATCCTCCAGGTCGCCGGCCAGGTCGGCTTCCTGCCCGCCGAGGAGGGCAAGCCCCCGACGCCCGCAGGCCCGACCCTGCGCGAGCAGACCCTGCAGACCCTCGCCAACGTCAAGGCCGTCCTCGGAGAGGGCGGCTCCGGCTGGGACGACGCGATGATGATCCGCGTCTACCTCACGGACGTCGGCCACTTCGCCGAGATGAACGAGATCTACAACCAGTACTTCGAGGAACAGGGCCTCACCGCGCCCCCCGCCGCCCGCACGACGGTCTACGTCGGCCTGCCGGCCGGACTCCTCGTCGAGATCGACGTACTCGCCGTACTCGGCTGATGTAGCCCCTCCGGGCGTCCTTCCTCCGGGCCCACGCCCGCGCAACTCCCGCACCGCGTACGACGTCACGGTGCGGCACCCGCAGAACCGGGGTGCCGCACCGCGATCCGCCCTGCCCGAAAGCTCCATGGACCCACGAAAACGAGGCCCCCCGACATGTCGTCGTATCCGCTCGCCGCGACAGCTCCAGCCCCGGAGACACCACCTCACACCGGTGGTCTCCTGCTCCTTCTCGACGGCACGGCCGGACTGCTCACGGTCGCCGCCCTCGGTATCGCGCTCCTCCTCTTCCTGATCATCAAGGTCAGGCTCCAGCCGTTCGTCGCCCTGCTCGCCGTCTCCATAGCCGTCGGCCTCTCCGCCGGACTCTCGGTCACGGAGCTGTTCGGCACGGTCCAGCGGTCCACCGCGGTGTCGGTCATCGAGACCGGCATGGGCGGCATCCTCGGCCATGTCGCGATCATCATCGGCCTCGGCACGATGCTCGGCGCGATCCTCGAAGTCAGCGGCGGCGCAGAGGTGTTGGCGTCCCGGCTGCTCAACCTCTTCGGAGAGAAGCGGGCCCCGCTCGCCATGGGCCTGACCGGCCTGATCTTCGGCATCCCGGTCTTCTTCGACGTCGGCATCTTCGTCCTCGCGCCGCTCGTCTACGCCGCCGCCAAGCGCTCCGGCAAGTCGATCCTGCTCTACTGTCTGCCGCTGCTCGCCGGTCTGTCGATGACCCACGCCTTCCTGCCGCCGCACCCCGGCCCGGTCGCCGCCGCGGGACTGCTGCACGTCCAGCTCGGCTGGGTCATCCTCATGGGCATCGTCTGCGGCGTCCCCGCCGTGCTGGCCGCCTGGGTCTACGCCGCCTGGATCGGCAAGCGGATCTTCGTCCCCGTACCGCAGGACATGGTCGAGGCCGCGGCCGAGGCCAAGCTGGCCGTCGTGGCCGAACAGCGGGGCGCGGGTACCCCCTTGCCGGGTGAGGCCGACAGCTCGGGGGACGGCGCCGAGCCGCAGGAGAAGCCGGTGCCGCTCGGCACGGTCCTCGGCATCATCGGTACGCCCCTGGTACTGATCCTCGCCGCCACCTTCTCCTCGATCGCCCTCGACCCCTCCACCCTGCGCTCGGTCATCGAGTTCTTCGGCAGCCCGTTCGTCGCCCTCACGATCGCGCTGCTCCTCGCCTACTACCTGCTCGGCATCCGGCGCGGCTGGTCCCGCAAGTCCCTTGAGACGGTGTCGACTTCGTCCCTCAAGCCGGTCGGCAACATCCTGCTGGTGGTCGGCGCCGGCGGTGTCTTCGGCGCCGTGCTGAAGGCGAGCGGAGTCGCCCAGGCGCTCTCGGACACCTTCAACGACGTCGGCCTCCCGGTGATCGTCCTGGCCTATCTGATCTCCCTGGTCCTGCGGGTCGCCCAGGGCTCGGCGACGGTCGCGATCGTCACCACGGCCGGCATCGTCGCGCCGCTGCTCGTCGAGGGCCACCACTCCCAGGCGTTCGTCGCCTTGGTCATCATGGCGATCTCGGCGGGTTCCATCTTCGCCTCGCACGTCAATGACGGCGGCTTCTGGATGGTGGCCAAGTACTTCGGCATCAGTGAGCGCGACACCCTCAGGACCTGGACCGTCCTGGAGTCGGTGCTGTCCGTCGCGGGGTTCGCCGTGGCCGCCGTGGTCAGCGTCTTCGTCTAGTCCTGGCAGGCGTCCACGTACAGCCGCGGGTCGGCATCCTCGTACAGCGCCTGTCGGCCGCTTCGTACAGCCGCGATGAGTCTCTTCGTGTAACAGAGGCATCGCTAAGTAGGGGCTGGCTGTGTCCGACACAGGATCTTCGACCATACTTCCCGCTGTGGAGCAGCGCATAGGTTCGAAGAGCCAGCCCCTGGACGCCGCCGCGGTGAACCCGGCGTACATCCCCGGGCTTACGTCACCCGTGCCGGCGGAGCCGAAGGACGCGGTCGTGGAGTCCGAGGAGGCCGCCGCCGAGGGGACCGTCTCCGACGAGACGGTCTCCGACGCGGCGTCCGACGAGGCGGCGTCCGACGAGGCGCCCGCCGCCGAGACCCCGAAGGAGCCCGTGTCCGAGGAGGAGACCAGCTCCGAGGAGGAGACCAGCTCCGAGGAGGAGACCGACTCCGGGACGGAGACGGAGTCCGGGACCGACCCGGAAACCGGCCCCGCCCCCGACGGTCCCGTCTTCGAGGCCTCCGACCGGCGCGCCTCGATCACGGCCGACCACAGCGGTGTTCGTCTCCGCCTGGACGACCAGGAGGCGGAGTTCCGCTGGGACGAGATCGGCGCCGTCGAGACGGAGTCGCCGCGCTTCGGCAAGCGGTTCACCATCACGGTGCACACGCCGGAGCGCCGCTGGTATCCGATAGAGATCGAGGCGAACGCCCGAGCACGCTTCAAGGAGTGGGAGGAGCAGCTCGACGCCGTCCTGGACGCCTACTTCGAGGACGGCGAGGACAACACCGAGGCCATCGAGTCCACCGGGGACGCCGACGACGTCACGTCCGTCGCCGGGTCCGAGACGGCGGAGGAGTCCGAGGTGACCGGCGTGTCCGAGGTGACTGCCGAGTCCGAGGCGGTCGAGGACGGCGACGCCGAGGACGGCGAGGTCGAGGCCGAGAGCAAGAACGCGGTCGAAAAGCCGTAAGCCGTACGGGGATCCGCGCGCCCTGTCACGAAGGGCGCGCGGATCCCCGGTCACCGGCCGGATGGGGCCGGTGCGGCGCCTAGGCGCAGTACTGCGCCGCCTTGCCGATGGACCGGTACATGCAGTCGGCGTTCTCCAGGAGCTGGAGCACCGCGTCCCGGTTGCGGGACGTCTCCCGCTCGATGACCTCGTCGGGCGGATAGAAGCCGCCGCCGGAGCTGGACGTCGGATACATCTCGAAGGTGAAGTCGAAGATCTTCTGGGTGCCCCAGAGATAGTCGTCGATCGAGCCGTCCGTGATGTACAGATCACTGGACTGCTCGGCCGTGTAGCCGTTGCTCGCGGCCATCTTCTGGCCCACGGTCTTGAAGGCGTTCGCGTCGTCCGCCGTCATCCCCGTCGCCGTGTCGGAGGTGGTGTACCCGAACGGCCACAGCACCAGCTCGCTGTAGGTGTGGAAGTCGATTCCGGCGGTGATCTGCTGCTTGCCGCCGACGACCCGGCCGCGCACGAAGTCGGCGACCACCTTCACCTCGGGCGCCGACTCGGCCGACGCGCCGCGGAAGGTCTCGGAGGACGTGGAACCCGAAGAGCCGCCGCAGCAGCCGAACTTGTAGTTCCAGTTGCGGTTCAGGTCCGTACCGACGTACGAGGAGCCGGAGTTGGGCTGGCGGTTCTTGCGCCACGAGCGGTAGGAGCCGCTCGCGATGTCGTACTCGCCGCCGTCCGGATTGAGGTCGGGGACGATCCAGATCTCGCGGTTGTTCACCATGTTGGTGACCCGTGAGTCGCTGCCGTAGCCGGCCCCGAGTTCGCGCAGCAGATACAGCGCCATCTCCACCGTGAGGTGTTCGCGGGCGTGCTGGTGGAAGGTGAGCAGGACCTCGGGCTCGCTCTCGTCGGTCGCGACGTTGTCGCTGACCTTGATGGCGACGATGTCCCGGCCCTGGTACGACTTGCCGATCACCTTCTTGCTCATGATGCTCGGGTAGGCCGCGAGCCGCTGGTCGATCTCCGTGTTCATCTCGGCGTAGTTGTGGTACTTCGCGTCCGCCGTCGGGAAGTCGAACAGGCGTACGTCGCCCGCGGAGGCGGCACGGTTGGGCGCGGAGCCCAACAGCGAGACGTCGTAGCCCTGTCGGCGCAAGGTGGCGATCTGGTCCGCGCGGCCCGAGACGACGACGGTCTCCTCGTCGGCCTCGTCCACGGTGACGCCCGACCGCTGGATCTCGGTACGGGACGCGGGGGTCGAGCTCTGGTGGATCTCGTACTGCCTGACGTCGTCGGGTGAGGGCCGAAGGGCCCTGGCCCCGCTCGCCGTGGCGTCGGTGGCCGTGGCGGTCAGGGGAGCCGCGAGGGCGAGCGCGGCGAGGACGGCGAGGGCGGCGGAGCGTCGGCCGCCTCTGCCCCTGCCGTCGGCGCGTGCGCTGCCGTGTGGGCGAAATCGCATGGAGTCTCCTTGTTTCTCCGGTAATCCCGGGATCTCCGGAATTGTGGGGGAGCGGAGCTGGGGAATGGCTCAAGGTGACGTGCCTGGTGCGGGTGTGGCGCTCATGGTGAGGGTCATGGCATGAGCAGGTCAAGAGACGACAAAGAGCCGGTGGCGGGAATCGGCCGCGCCGAGCGGCACCGAACCCGTCCCCCGCCGAGCGGCACCGAGCCCGTCCCCCGCCGAGCCCGTCCCCCGCCGAGCGGCACCGAACCCGCCCCCCGCCGAGCGGCACCGGCCGCGTCCGCCGCGCGCAACGGCACCGGCCCCGCTCGCCGCGACTGCGGCGAGCGGGGCCGGGAGGGGCATCGCCGGGGAAGGGGGAAGGAGGCGGTGGGGACTACAGGGAGTGCACGTGCGGACCGACCGCGTTCGACCAGGCATTACCCGCCGAGGCGTCCCAGTTCGTCGACCAGGTCATCGCGCCGCGCAGCGCCGGGTAGGCCTTGGAGGGCTTGAACGAACCGCAGTTGGTGAGCTTGGTCAGGCAGTCGAGGGCGTTGTTCACGATCGTCGGGGAGACGTAGCCGCTGCCCGCGCCGCTGGTGGAGGCGGGGAGACCGAGGCCGACCTGGGACGGGTCGAGACCGCCCTGGAGCTGGATGCAGGCGAGCGCCGTCAGGAAGTCGACCGAGCCCTGCGAGTAGACCTTGCCGTCGCAGCCGAGCATCGAACCGCTGTTGTAGTACTGCATGTTGACGACGGTGAGGATGTCCTTGATGTTCAGGGCCGTCTGGAAGTACGAGTTCGACGTGGACTGCATGTCGATCGTCTGCGGGGCCATGGTGATGACCAGGGACGAGCCCGCCTTCGCGGACAGGGACCGCAGCGCCTGCGACATATAGGTCGCGTTGAGGCCGTTCTCCAGGTCGATGTCGACGCCGTCGAAGCCGTACGTCTGCATAAGGGAGTAGACGGAGTTGGCGAAGTTCGTGGCCGACGTCGAGTCGCTCACCGAGATGGTGCCGTTCTGGCCGCCGATCGAGATGATGACCTTCTTGCCCGCGGCCTGCTTGGCCTTGATGTCGGCCTTGAACTGGTCGACGGTGTAGCCGCCGAGCCCGGCCGAGTCGAGGGTGAAGCTCACCGCGCCCGGCGTGCTCGTGGCGTCGGCGAAGGCGACGGCGATGATGTCGTACTGCGACTGCACGGCGGAGATCTTCTGCACGGTCGCGCCGTTGTTGAAGTTCTGCCAGTAGCCCGTCACGGCGTGCGCGGGCACGGTCCCGCCGCCCCCACCGCCGCCGGACGCGGTCGTCGTGCCCGTGACGGCCGACGACTTCGCCGACTCACCGGCCGAGTTGGTCGCCGAGACCTGGAACGAGTACGCCGTGGAGGCGATGAGCCCCGAGACGGTCGCGGAGGATCCGGTCACCGCCTGGACCTTGGAGCCGCCCTGGTACACGTTGTAGCCGGTCGCGCCCGACACCGCGTTCCAGGCCAGCGAGACGGACGAAGAGGTCGTGGAGGACACGGCGAGACCCGTCGGGGTCGCCGGGACCGTCGGGGCCGGGTCGCCGCCACCGCCGCCGTCGGGGCCGAACACCGAGACGTCGTCGGCGAAGTAGGCGGGCTGTCCGTACCAGCCGTGCGTCCAGACCGTCACCGACGTCGTCGAGGCACCGGTGGTGAAGGTGGTCGACAGCTGCGTCCAGGTGGTGTTGGGCGTCCAGGTCGAGACGTCCGTCGTCCCCGTGCCGCTCGCGCCGATGTAGGTGTAGGCCCCCTGAACCCAGGCGCTCAGCGTGTACGTCGAGTTGGGCTTCACGGCGACGGACTGGGAGCACTGGGCGAAGTCCTGCCCCGCGGGCGTGGCCTTCAGCGCGGCCGAGCCGCTGTGCACCGGCGAGGAGACGGTCGTGCCACTGCCCGCCGAACAGGTCCAGTTGCTCAGGCCGGACTCGTAGCCGCCGTTCTTGACGTTGTTGATGTCGGCGGCCTGGGCCTGGCCTGCCAGACCGGTGAGCGAGAGAACGGACGCGGTGACGGCGGCGGCGAGGGCTCCCGCCCATCTCCGTCCGGGCATACGGGTGACGCGGTCCACTGGGTCCTCCAGGGAGGTGGGGGAGGGGAGGGGGAACGGAACGGTGGCCACCGCCGGTGGATACAAGTTGGTCCAGACCAATCGGGTTGTCAAGTCCTCTGGAGTTCTCAACACCCTTGCGGGGGAGTTCAGTTGTATTGACCCGGCTTACTCTCCGTTGATCACGTCCGCACCTTCGGTGAGATGATCTCGGAGATTCGGTGTTGAGCGGGCCATGCCGTGGATATGGTGCTGATGCAAGAGGACGTCACAGTGACGATCTGCGGCCGTATCCGGTCGTCCGTGATGCTCCATGGCGATAAAGGGGCGATCTGAGGCGGTGGTTGACCACCCCGCCGCAGCGAACGGGGTGTGTGCAGCGTGCCGACCGCGATAGCCGTCACCAGTCCCGATCTGGTGCTCCCACCGCACGACCGGCAGACCCCGCCGGCGGTCGTCCAGCCGCTCGGCACCCTGGAGAACTCCCTCACCGGGATGCACGCGCTCATCGAACAGCACGGGTATGTCATCTCCCTCTACCCGTCGTCCGCCGACAGCGCGGTCACCCAGCGGCTGCACACCGTCCGCTCCGTCCTGGAGAGCGACCGGATCGCGCTGCTCGGCATCGACCTGCCACCGCTCGGAATCGCGCTGCTGGCCCAGCAGTTGCGCCAGCTGTCCGTCTGCGACTTCAGCCCCGGCGTGCTCGCCTCCGCCGCCCGGCTGCTCGCCCACTACATCTACGCCGGCGCCCTGCTCGGCTCGGTCGCCAAGCTCGACCGGGTCCCGGTCTCCCTGAAGTCGCACGCCAAGTCATGGGTGCCGGGCGCCCAGTTCGCCGTACTCGCCAATCCGCGGCCCGAGCTGATCAGAGTCGGCCAGGACGAGCTGCCCGGACCGGAGTTCGGCACCCGGCTGCTCTCGGCCGCGGGCCAGCCGCCCTCCGACTGGGTGACCTCGACCCTCGCGCAGGCCTGGCAGGTCCAGGGCGTCGCGACCGTCCCGCTGCCCGAGGAATCGGTCCGCTGGTGGGGGACGTCACGGCTCGTCGAATTCGCCGCCGGACTGTACGACGTCTCCGTCCTCTACCAGCTCGTCTCGTCCGTCCGACGGGACGAGTGCCGCTGGTGCGGCCTCGAACTCATCGGTGACCGCTGCGGGTTCTGCGCCGCGCCCCTGCCGCCGCCGTCCGCTCAGGAGCTTCCGGCCACCGTCGTCCGGGCAGCCTCTTCGGTACGTGCTCTGCCCCGAGGCGCCACATAGGCACCCTCGGGCACATCAGAACAGCACCAGGCACGACTGAACAGCAACAGGCACGACCGCTCGACCCCGCCGTCCCCGTAGATCGAGGTTGTCCGGAACATGCTGCATCACCCCGGAGGTCACCCTCCGGATCCCCGGCAGGAACGACAGCTCGGTCCACTCCCCGGTACCGCCCCACGAGGTGAGATTCAGTGAACTCGCGCCAGCGCCGCGGCGTCATCCTGCTGGTCCTCTCGGTCCTGTGCGCCCTCGGCGCCTTCGCCGGAGTCCTCTCGGTGATCCGCGACGTGAACTCCAAGGTCGGCCCGGAGGTCACGGCGTACCGTCTGAAGAACGACATCCCGCCCTACAAGGAGCTGTCGGCCGACCAGTTCGAGAAGATCTCGATGCCCGAGCGCTGGCTGTCGTCCACCGCCGTCACCGACCTCGCCCGCATCCACGGCAAGATCGCCGTCACCAAGCTGGAGAAGGGCTCCCTGCTGCAGGCCGACATGATCGTCGAAAAGCCTCAACTGGCCGCCGGGCAACAGGAGATCGCCATCATGATCGACGCGTCGACCGGCGTCGCGGGCAAGATCGACCCCGGCTCGCGGGTCAACATCTACGCCACCTTCAAGGCCCCGAACGACAAGGGCAAGGACCAGTCCAAGGTGATCGTCGAGAACGCCCGCGTCATCGACGTCGGCAAACTCACCGCCCTCGACCCGGCCCAGTCCAGCTCCGACCGGCGCAACAGCGCCACCCAGGCCGTCCCCATCACCTTCGCGCTCGACACCGCCGACGCCCAACGCGTCGCGTACGCCGAGTCGTTCGCCGAACACGTCCGGCTCGCACTGGTCGCCGGCGGCTCCGACACGATCGTGGTGCCCGGCGACCGTACGTACACCCTCGACGAGGACAAGTAGGAGGCCGCGCATGAGGTCCATGCCCACGGGGCGGTGCGGAGGGTCGCGTACGAGGCCGACGCGCACGGGTCCGGACCGACGGCCGACGGCGTCGCCGCACCGGACGCGCGACGGACGGGGCCGAGCGCCCGCCGCGCCGCGGGCCGCCGGGGCGCAGGGACGGTGGCCCGGGGCGCGGCGGATCCTCGGGGCGGCGGAGCGAACTCCCTGGCCCGGGCCGGCCGGCGGGCTGCCCGGCCCCCGGTCCGGGGTGCGGCGGCAGGCTCGTGGGGTGCCGGGCTCCGGGGCCGGTGTGCGGCGAACCCGCGGACTGCTGGGCCGAGGCTCCGGTGTGTGGTGGGCCCGTGGGGTGTCGGACCGGCGGCCGGAGGCGTGGCGGCAGGCTCGTGGGGTGCCGGGCGCGGGGACCGGTGTGCGGCAGGGCGCCGGGGCGCGGGGCCGATGGTCCGGCGTGCGTCACGTGTGTGAGGGGCTGCGCCGATGACCATCCGTATCCTTCCCGCCGTCGGCGACATCGACTCGGCCCGCGCGCTCACCACCCTGCTGAGCCAGCTCGCCGACACCGAACCCGCCCCGCCCGTACCCGACTCGACGGCCCTCCTCGACACCCTCGCGCGCCTCGCCGCCGAGTCCCTCGACGAGCTCCCCGAAGTGGTCCTGGTTCATGAACGCATAGGTCCCGTACCGGCGTTGGACCTCATCCGCGATCTCGTGATGCGCTTCCCCGCGGTCGGCGTCGTCCTCATCACCGCCGACACCGGCAACAGCGTCCTCACCGCCGCCATGGACTCCGGCGCCCGCGGCATCATCGGCCTGCCCCTCGGCTACGACGCCCTCGCCGAACGCGTCCAGGCCGCCGCCGCCTGGTCCGCGGGCATGCGCCGCCACCTGCACAGCGGCGCGCCCGAGCTGTACGTGGGCCCCGGTGGCACCGTCGTCACGGTGACCGGCGCGAAGGGCGGCGTCGGCGCGACCGTCACAGCGGTCCAACTCGCCCTCGCCGCACGGGCGTCCGGCCGCAACGTGGCGCTGCTCGACCTGGACCTCCAGTCCGGGGACGTGGCCTCGTACCTCGATGTGCAGTTCCGCCGGTCGGTGGCCGACCTGGCGGCCATCACCGACATCAACCCCCGCGTCCTCCAGGACGCCGTCTACACCCACGACAGCGGCATCGCCCTGCTCCTGGCCCCCGCCGAGGGCGAACGGGGCGAGGAGGTCACCGACCGCGTGGCCCGCCAGGTCATCGGCGCGCTGCGCTCCCGTCACGACCTGGTGGTCGTCGACTGCGGCTCCCAGATGAACTCGGCCACCGCGGCGGCCGTCGAGATGGCCGACCAGGCCCTGCTCCTCGTCACCCCCGACGTCATCGCCGTACGGGCCGCCAAACGCATGGTCCGTATGTGGGACCGCCTGCAGATCCGCAAGGCGGAGGAGACCACGACGGTCGTGAACCGCTTCGCCCGCGGTACGGAGATCCAGCCGTCCCTCGTCGAACGCGTCACCGGCACCAAGGTCGCCCGCTCCGCGGTCCCCGCCGCTTTCAAGGAACTCCAGTCGGTCGTCGACGCGGGGCGGCTGCAGGACCTGGACGCCCGCTCGACCGTCAAGCAGGCGCTGTGGGCACTCGCCGCCGAACTGGGTCTCGTGGTCCCCCAGGAAGGCGGGGGTGGCGGCAGGCGCCGCAAGGCGTCCGCGTCGGACCGGGGCGCGCTCTCGCTCCGCCGTCGGGGCGGCGACCGGGGAGCGGTCACCCTCGAATTCGCCGGGATGTTCCCGCTGCTGCTCGTCGTCATGACGATCCTGTGGCAGTGCGTGCTGTACGGCTACTCGTACTCGCTGGCCGGGAACGCGGCGGACGAGGCGGCACGGGCCGCCACCGCCGCGTACGCGGTGCACGGCGACGTCCCGGGCGCGTGCGCGGCGGCCGGGAGCAGGCATCTGCCGGGTTCCTGGAAGGACGCGGGCATCGACTGCGGCCCGGCGGGCCCGGTCATGAGGGCCACCGTCGACGTCGACGTCCCGCTGTTCTTCCCGGGCTTCGACGCCGGCTTCCACGTACGGGGCACGGCGGGCGCGGCACTGGAGGGGGACACCGGATGAAAACGCACCTCCGACCCGGCCCGCACGCCCCGCACGGGTCTCGCCGCGCTCACCGGCCCGGCGCCACGAGTGGCCTCCGGGCCACGGCCGGGTCCCGTGCCGCGACCGGGGCCAAGGTCTCGACCGAGCCCGGTGCCGGGACCGGGCAGGGCGCCGCCGCTCGGTGCCACGCCGCCGCCCGGCTCCGCGGGTTCGCCCGGCTCCGCGCCACGGCCGGGCTCCGCGCCACGGCCGAGAGCCGGGCCGCGGCCCGGCCTCGCACCGCGGCCGGGCTCCGCCCGGTGGGCGGGTTCTGTGGGGCGCGACGGCCTCGGGGGGACCGGGGTGTCTCCATCCTGGAGTTCGTGGGGTTCCTGCCCATCCTGCTGATGATCGGGATGGCGACCATCCAGCTCGGTCTCATCGGGTACGGCATCAACCAGGCCGGTTCCGGGGCGCGGGCCGCCGCGCGGGTCGCCTCGCAGGGCGGCGACGGCGGGGCGGCGGGACAGGCTGCCGTGAGCGGATGGCTCAATCCGCGGGTCCCGCCGCCCGCAAAGGGCCCCGACCTCACCACCGCGACGGTCACGGTCCACGTCCCCGGCGTCATCCCTCTCTTCCCCGGCTACGACCTGACCCGCCGCGCCACCATGCCCACCGACGACTGACCGGGAGGAGCCGACACCATGAGCCTGCGTTCCCGCATCGCCGCCCCCGACGAGGGGGGTCCCGCCCGTGAGGACGGACACCTCGTCGCCGTCTACCGCGCCAAACTCCTCGAAGAGATCGACCTCGCCGAGATGTCCAGCCTGGCGGCGGCCGAACGCCGGGTCCGGCTCGAACGCGTCCTCGGCCACATCATCAGCCGCGAGGGCCCGGTCCTCTCCACCGCCGAACGCTCCCAGCTGATCCGCCGGGTCGTCGACGAGGCCCTCGGGCTCGGCGTCCTCGAACCCCTCCTCGCGGACGCGTCCATCACCGAGATCATGGTCAACGGCCCGGACTCGATCTTCGTGGAGCGAGCCGGCCGCGTCGAACAGCTGCCGCTGCGCTTCGCCTCCAACGAGCAGCTCATGCAGACCATCGAGCGCATCGTCTCGACCGTCAACCGCCGCGTCGACGAGTCCAACCCGATGGTCGACGCCCGCCTGCCCACCGGCGAGCGCGTCAACGTCATCATCCCGCCGCTCGCCCTGACCGGCCCCACCCTCACCATCCGCCGCTTCCCCCGCGCGTACACACTCTCGGAGCTGATCGGTCTCGGCTCGCTCGACGAGCAGACGCTCATGCTGCTCGCCGCGTTCGTGCGGGCCCGCTTCAACGTCATCGTCAGCGGCGGCACCGGCAGCGGGAAGACCACCCTGCTGAACGCGCTCTCCGGCCTGATCCCCTCCCACGAGCGCATCATCACCATCGAGGACTCCGCCGAACTCCAGCTCCAGCAGGAGCACGTCATCCGCCTCGAGTCCCGCCCCCCGAACGTGGAGGGCAAGGGCCAGATCACCATCCGTGACTTGGTGCGCAACTCGCTGCGTATGCGCCCCGACCGCATCATCGTCGGCGAGGTCCGCGGCGGCGAGACCCTCGACATGCTCCAGGCCATGTCGACCGGCCACGACGGCTCCCTCGCCACCGTCCACGCGAACTCCGCCGAGGACGCCCTCATGCGCCTCCAGACCCTCGGTTCGATGTCCGAGGTCCAGATCCCCTTCGAGGCGCTCAAGGACCAGATCAACTCCGCCGTCGAGGTCGTCGTCCAGCTGTCCCGGCACGCCGACGGCTCCCGCAAGGTCACGGAGGTCGCGCTGCTCGTCTCGCACGGCCGCGAACAGTTCCGCGTCACCCCCGTCACCCGGTTCGTGCCCCGCCCGGTCGGTCCCGACCGCGTCGTCCGGGGCCACTTCGAGCACCTCCCGCTCCCGCGCTCGGTCGCCGAGAAGCTGTACGTCGCCAACGAGCCGCTGCCGCCCGCCTTCGGCGTCGCCCAGGCCATCGACGTACTCAACACCAGGCAGGCGATCGGATGACATCCCCCACCTCCGGGTTCCCCACCTCTCGGCCGTCCACCTCCGGGTCCCCCACCTCCGGGTCCCCCGCCTCCGGGTCCCCCGCCTCCGGGTCCCCCGCCTCCGGGTCCCCCGCCTCCGGGTCCCCCGCCTCCGGGTCCCCCACCTCCGGGTCCCCCACCTCCGGGTCCCCCACCTCGGGGTCGCCCACCCCCGGGTCCTCCACACCTGGGTCCTCCACCCCCGAAGGGAGGCAGCCGTGAACGACCCCGCTCTCCTCGCCCTCGGCGGGACGCTCCTCGGCGGCACACTCGCCGTCGCGGGCGTGCACTCCTACGCCTCGGGCCGCGCCCAGCGACGGGATCTGGTCGACCGCCTCTCCGGCGGCGGCCCGTCGCACATGGCGGGCCGCCGCGTCCGCCGCTTCGCGGGCATCGACCGCCGGCTGCGCCGCACCCGCCTCGGCCGAACGATCCACTTGCGCCTGACGGCCACCGGACTCGACGTCACGGCGGGGGAGTTCTTCACCTACGTCGCCACCGTGGTCGTCGCCCTGTGGCTGATCGCGGCCGCCACGCTGGCCCCGTTCTTCGGCCCGATCGCCGCCGTCCTCGGCGTGTGGAGCGCGGCCATCTTCCTCAACTGGCAGCGCCAGAAGCGCATCGAGGCGTTCATCAACCAACTCCCCGACGTGGCACGCCTGCTGGCCAACGCGACGGCGGCCGGCCTCGCCCTGCGTACGGCGCTCGCCATGGCGGCGGAGGAGCTGGAGGCCCCGGCGGGCGAGGAACTCGCTCATGTGGCGGATCAGTTGATGCTGGGCCGCACCATCGACGACGCCCTCGGCGAGCTCTCCGAGCGCCTGCCCTCCCGTGAGCTGATCGTCCTCGTCACGACCCTCGTCCTCGCCAACAAGGCGGGCGGCTCCGTCGTCAGCTCCCTGCGTAACCTCACCCAGACCCTGGAGGACAGGAAGGAGACCCGCCGCGAGGTCCGCACGATGCTCTCCGAGGTCAACGCGACCGCCTTCACGGTCCCCTTCCTCGGCATCGGCTCGCTGGTCCTGATCAACTCCTCGAACGAGGGAGCCCTCGCCCGCGTCACCGGCTCCCCGCTGGGCCAGGGCCTGGTGCTGCTGGCCCTCGGCCTCTACACCGTGGGCTTCTTCGTCATCCGCCGACTCGGCAAGATCGAAGTGTGAGGGAGGGGTCACGTTGCTGCCGCTGCTGCTCGCCGTCCTGATGGGTGCGGCCGTCGCGGGCGTCCTCCTGGGCGTCCGGATGATCCGCGCCGACGTCAAACTCCCCAGCGATCTCCAGCTCGCCCTGGAGGTCGGCGGCACCCGTGTCTCCGCCGCGGACTCGGCTGTCGACCGCCTCGGCATGCGCTTCGCGCCCACCGTCCTGCGCCTGATGGGTCCCCGGCGCGTGGACGCCAAACGCCGCCGCATCGACATGGCGGGCAACCCCGGCGGCATGACGCTGAACCGCTACGCGGCCCGCCGCGCGGTCTACGGCGTCTTCGGCGTCGTCCTCGGCCTGGTCTTCCTCTCCAACGGCCAGCTCCTCTTCGCCGTGCTCACCCTCGCCTTCGGCCTGGTCGCCGCGGACGCCCTCATCTGGCAGGCCGTCCGCGAACGCAAGGAGGTCATCGACCGCACCCTGCCCGACTTCCTCGACGTCCTCGCGGTCGTCGTCTCTGCGGGCCTCGGCTTCCGCCAGGCCCTGGACCGCGTCGCGGAGAAGTACGAGGGTCCCTGGGCCGACGAACTGCGCATCACCCTGCGCCAGATGGACATGGGTGTCAGCCGCCGCCAGGCCTTCGACGAGCTCCGCAGGCGCAACTCCTCAGAGCAGGTGGCCCAGTTCGTCTCGGCCCTCCAACAGGGCGAGGAACTCGGCTCCCCGATCGCCGAGACCCTCATCCAGCTCGCCACGGACATGCGCCGCACCGACGCCCAGAACGCCCGCCGCCGCGCCGCCAAGACCATCCCCAAGGCCACGATGGTCACCCTCGTCTTCATGCTCCCGGCCACGATGATCCTCATCGCCACGGGCATGTTCCTGGGCTCGGGGACGAACTTCGGCTCGATCCTGGGGCGCTGATGAACGCCTTCCTGAGCGGTCGAGGTCACGCGGGCCGACGGTGGCGCTGGTCCGCCCTTTTCGCGCGAAGCCGCGAACGCGACGCCTTCGGACGTGTCTCGCACCATGCTCTTCTGGATGAGCGCGAGGCCCGGACCGGACGGGGCACCGGCTACCTCGCGGACGACGCCCCCGCCCCCGGCGGCATCCGCCTCCAGCTCAACGCCCTCCAGGCCCTGTGCCGTCAGGCCTTCGCCGTCCGCCTCGCGGCCATCGCGGTCGGCGCCCCCTTCGCGATGTCGAACGCCACGGACGGCCTCGCCCGCTACGCCGTCCTGGCCGCGGCCGTCCTCGGCGTCATGGGCTCCTACGCCATGCTCCGGGACTGGGACCGCTTCGGCCCCCGGCTCCTGGCCCACCCGACCCTGATGGGCCTCGACCTCACCTTCGGTGCGGTCCTGCTCCTGACCGCGTCCCCGGCCTCCCCCCTCGCCTACGCCACGGTCTGCACCCCACTCCTCTCGGGCCTGCTCTACGGCTGGCGCGGCGCGGGCGTCTTCACCGGCTTCCAACTCGTCGTCCTGCTCTCGGTGTTCAGGGCCTGGGAGCACCGGCCGGGAGCGGGCTCCAACACCCTCCTCATCGCGGGCTTCTGCGTCGGCGCCGGCATCATCGGCGTGACCCTGCGCAATCTGATGTTCCGCTTCGGCACGGCGAGCCGGGCCCTGTCCGAGGCGACCAGCAGGCTCGCCGTCGCGGAGGCAGTGGAGTCCGAACGGGCCCGCCTGGCGCGCGAGATGCACGACTCGGTGGCCAAGACGCTGTACGGCCTCGCACTCGCGGCGGAGGCCCTGGCCGCCTCGGCGGACGGCGCGAACCCGCGGGTGCTCAAACGCCAGGCGACGGTCGTGGCCGACGCGGCGCGTCTCGCCGCCGCGGAGTCCCGCACGCTCCTGTCGGACCTGCGGCGCCACACCGACCTGACGGACCCGGACAGCGACCTCCTGCCGGAACTCGGTTCCATGGCAACGGACTTCGAGGCTCGAACCGGTCTTCCCACCGCCGTACGACACCGGGGCACGGGCCTGATCCTGCCCTGCAGCGCGGCCCACCACGTCCTCGCGATCGTGTCCGAGGCCCTGGAGAACGCCCACCGGCACGCGGGCGCGAGCGCGGTGACGGTCGAACTCGACGTGTCGGCACACGGGTTCTCGCTGCGCGTAGGTGACGACGGCGTGGGCCTGCCGACGGCCATGACCCCCGCCATGCTCGCCGCCTGGACGAGATCCGGCCATTTCGGCCTGCTCGGCATGACCGAACGGGCCGCCTGCGTCGGCGGCCTCATCACCCTGGACCGCTCCCCGCGAGGGGGCACCGAGGTTCGGCTGACCCTCCCGCTCCCGTCGGCCGCCCTTCCCTCTCCCCCCACTCCCCAAGAGGAGGCCGCACATGCCTGACCAGGCACTTTCCGGCCCGCCCCTGCGTGTCCTCGTCGCCGACGACAACCCGGTGGTACGGGCCGGCCTGACCGCGCTGCTGGACGCGCACCCCGACATCGCCGTCGTCGCGGCGGCCCGGGACGGAGCGGAGGCACTCGCCTGCGCCGCCCGCCTCATCCCGGACGTGGTCCTGCTCGACGTGCGCATGCCCGGCACGGACGGCCTCACCGCACTGCCCGAACTGTGCCGGATCGCCCCGGTGATGATGCTGACATACAGCCGCGAACCCGAGGTCGTGGCGGAAGCCCTGCGTAGAGGAGCCTCCGGCTATCTCGTCCATGGCGAGTTCACGGCGGCCGAACTGATCGCCGCCGTACGGGACGTTCCCAATCGACCCCCGACTGTCCCGGATTCAATCGGACTTTCGCACCAACCGCCCTCTTTCTCTTCGCAGCTGCAATCAACTGTGGCACAGTCTTCGGAGGTTCGGCCCGCACCAACGGCGGGACTTCACCGTCATGCCGGCCATCGGCCCGACTTCGGCCTGAGTTCAAGGGAGGTGGAGGTGATGGACCTCATCGCGGCCGGCATGAACAACCGCCAGATCGCCGCCACCTGCTTCATCGCCGAGAAGACCGTCAAGAATCACATCAATCGCATCTTCGCGAAGCTGCACAGTTCTTCGCGCAGCGAAGCGATCGCCCACTGGCTGGGCACCACCCACGAGGGGTGGAGCCGATGACTCCTCGGCCGAGAAGTTGGGCCCCTGGGCCCACCCGGTGTAGGCGACTTCTCACATACGGTGCTCGGGTCGCTAGTGGCATCGGCCGGGAGGGCAGTCCTGATGAACAGGTTCACCATGTGGACACGAACGGTGATCTCCCGGACACGGGGCACGAACCGGGACGCGGGAGCGGGGTTCGTGGAGTACGCGGGCCTGATGATCATCATCGCGGGGATCTTCACGTTGATCGACCAGATCGGCCTGGACGGGTTGATCTCCACCGCGATCAGGAACGCGGTCACCCAGGTCACCGGCGGCGGCTGAGCCGACCGGTCCGCGGCGACCGGGGGCAGACCCTTCCCATATATATCTGGCTGACGGGGATCCTGCTCTTCGCCGCATTCGCCTTCTTCGCCTTCGCCCAAGCAGCGTCCGCCCGCAATGGAGCTCAATCCGCGGCGGACGCTGCTGCGTTGGCGGCCGCACAGGACTCCCGAGACGAGCTGATGGCCGGGTTGACGGGAGCCGTCGGTACGGACGACCACTGGCTGGACTGGCTCAACGGCGACAGGTTCCAAGGCGTGGGAGCGTCCGCTGCGGCCGACCGGCTGGCCGCCGAGAACGACTCGACGGTGCGAGGCGGTGCCCAGCCCGCCATCGTGAACGGATTCCCCGGCTATCGCGTGGCGATCGAGACCCGTTACACGGTGGGCGACTCAATCATCCCGGGCACGGAGAACCGTCACGCCACGGCCCAGGCGACGGCAGTCATCCAGCCTCGCTGCACCTTCGCCACTGACGCGGATCCCAAGAAGCTCGTGCAGTTGGACTGCGGCGGGCGCATTGTGGACATCGATCCCGAACATTTCAATTCGGACGACCTTCCCGACGCGTCCGTGCTGTTCTCTGTGCATCTGGCCGAGTGAGAGGAAGCCGTACCGATGGATCTCCGGCACACCATGAAGGGCCGCAGGGCCATGGCCGCGGTGGCGATCACGACTGGATTGCTCCTCACGGTGTCCGGGTGCGGCGGGGGAGATGGCGGCGGCAAGCCGACGGCGGACTCGTCCTCCTCTCAGCCGGGCAAGGGGGGCGGCGACGGCGCGAAGCAGGAGTCGCCGACAGCGAGCCAGGACCAGATACTGGCCGAGGTCAAGGGTGACGACGTGACGCTCACGATCACCTCGGCCGTGCGGGACCAGGGCGGATTCGTGACCGTGAGCGGGACGGTGACGAACGGTGGCGGCCAGTTCTGGGTCGCCGCGAACTGGCGGGGCGACGAGCGCGAGTTGAGCCGGAACGGTGCCTCCATGGCCGGAGCCTCCTTGACCGACAGCAAGGGCAAGAAGAAGTACCTGGTTCTGCGGGACACCCAAGGGCGCTGCCTGTGCACCAAGTTCGACGGCGGTGGTGTGGACGCCGGTAAGTCGGCCCAATGGTTCGCCCAGTTCCCCGCACCCCCCGCCGACACCACCGCCGTCGACTTCCAGGTCGGCTCCATGCCCCCCGCCTCCATCGAGATCTCCGAGGGCTGAGCCATGGCCCTCCCGCCCCGCGGCGCCGCGACGACGTTCACGGCCCTCGCCGTGCTGATCACCCTCGGCCTTCCGGGTCCCGCGTACGCGGACGACGGCGACCCCAGCGCCCCGCCCGGCAGCGTCACCACTCCTTCGCCCCCCGAAGTCGACGCCACCAGCCCGGGGCTCAAGCTCGCCGACGGGGCGACGCTGGCGCCCGCCAAGGTGCTGGACATCAAGTCGGTCGTGGAGGACCTCGGAGGTGAGGAGCGCCGGGAGGACACCAACTCGGACGTGACGTTCGCGCTCCAGGCGGAGGTCCTCTTCCCCAAGGACAGCTCGAAACTGAACCCGGAATCCCAGTCCCGTATCCAGGCGATCGCGGACGAGATCAGGGCCCAGCACGCGACGACCGTCCGCGTCTTCGGATTCACCGACAACCTCGGCTCGTACGCGCACGGTCTGACCCTCTCCAAGAACCGCGCGGAACAGGTGCACGACCGGCTGGCCGCCGCGCTCGGTTCCTCGGAGGCGGACATCACCTTCGAGGTGCGTGGCTACAGCGAGGACTACCCGATCGCCGACAACACCTCGGAGCAGGGCCGCCGCAAGAACCGCCGCGTGGAGGTGACCTTCCCGAGGGGCCCGGCCAACGGGAACAGCGCCTGACGCGCGCGTCACCTTCTCCGGCGCCCGGCCTCCTGGCAGCATTCCTCCGACGAACGGGTCGCGCACGAGGTCGATGGAGTCCGCCATGAGGAAGATCGTGTTGATGATGTCGGTGTCCCTCGACGGATTCATCGAGGGCCCGAACCGCGAGATCGACTGGCACCAGGTCAACACCGAGATGCTCCAGCACTTCAACGACGAGATCAGGCAGTTCGGCGCCCTGCTCAGCGGACGGGTGACGCACGAGCTGATGGCCGAGTACTGGCCGACGGCCGACAAGGACCCGCAGATCAGCCCGGAGATGGCCGAGTTCGCCGGGATCTGGCGGAACATGCCCAAGGTGGTGTTCTCCCGGACGCTCAAGCACGCCGAATGGCACACCACGGTCGTACCGGAGGTCGTGCCCGAGGAGATCCGGGCGCTCAAGGCGCAGCCGGGCGGCGACCTCGGCCTCGGGGGAGCCGATCTCGCCGCGGAGTTCCTGCGGCACGACCTCGTGGACCAGTTCAGGCTGTACGTCCACCCCGTGCTGATCGGGCGCGGCAAGCGGCTCTTCCCGGAGTCCGACGCCCCGACCGGGCTCCGCCTCATCGAGACGCGGATCTTCGAAAATGGCGTCGTACTCCTGCGCTACGAGCGCGACACCTCCGCCGACACCGGCACCGACAGCACCTCCGCCGACACCTCCGCCGACCCCGATGACGCGTAAAGCGGTTGTCCCTGGCGGGTGACCTGGGTAGGAAGGCGGGATGACGTCACTCGGTGTTGTCTTCCGGCCCCAACTGCCCCCCGAGCGGCTGCGTGCCCTGGTGCGCGAGGCGGAGGAGGCGGGTCTCGAGGAACTGTGGCTGTGGGAGGACTGTTTCCTCGAAGGGGGCATCTCCGCCGCCGCGGCCGCACTCGCCTGGACCGAGCGCCTGCGGGTGGGAGTGGGACTCCTGCCCGTCCCGCTGCGGAACGTCGCCGTCACCGCGATGGAGGCCGCCACCCTGCACCGGCTGTTCCCCGGGCGAGCCGTCCTCGCGGTCGGCCACGGTGTCCAGGAGTGGATGGGACAGGTCGGGGCGCGGGCCGAGTCGCCCCTGACGTTGCTGCGGGAGCACCTCGACGCGCTGCGCGCCCTGTTGCGCGGCGAGCGCGTGACCACCGACGGGCGATACGTGAAGCTCGACGGTGTCGCCCTCGACTGGCCGCCCGCCGAGGCGCCCGAGGTCCTCACCGGCGCCGCCGGGCCCCGTACGCTCCGCCTCGCCGGTGAGGCCGCCGACGGCACCGTCCTCACCGCCTCGACCACCGTCGACGGGGTACGGCGGGCACTCCGGCTCATCGACGAGGGACGGCGGGCGGCCGGACGGACGACCGGGCACCACCGGGTGGTCGTCTATCTGCGCACCGCCACCGGGGCGGACGCCGCCGCCCGGCTGCGCGCCGAGATCGAGGCCAACGGCGAGGACCCCGTCCCGGAACACGGCGTCGCGGGCGACGCGGACACCGTCGCCAAGGCCGTCCAGCGGCTCGCGGACGCCGGCGCCGACACGGTGGTCCTCCAGCCCACCGCCGACGAGCCGGACCCCGAGGGGTTCGTCCGCTTCGCGGCCGGGCAGGTACGCCCGCTGCTCCCCCAGGACCCGCCCGGTCGGTCATGACGCAGGAGACCGACTGTCCCGGCCCGTCAGTCAGGCCGGTGATCCCCCGTTCCCCCGTCGATCAGCTCCCGCACGATGTCCATGTGGCCCGCGTGCCGTGCCGTCTCCTCGATCATGTGGACCAGCACCCAGCGCAACGAGACCGTCCGTCCGTTCCACGTCGTGCCCACGTCGTCGAGCGTCAGCTCGGTGACGGTCCGGTCGGCGGCGCTGCGGGCGCGGCCGTAGAACTCGACGATCCGCTCCGTCGTCTCGTCCTGGCCCGCGCTCATGTCCTCGTCGGAGAAGGGGTCGAACCACAGCGGCTCGACCTCGCGGCCGAAGGCCGAGCAGAACCAGCCGTACTCGACGGACGCGAGGTGTTTCACCAGCCCGAGCAGATTGGTGCCGGACGGGGTCATCACCCGTCTGACCTGTTCGTCGTCCAGGCCCTGGAGCTTCCACAGCACGGCGTCCCGATGCCGGTCGAGACTGGCGTGCAGGGTTTCCTTCTCGCCGCCGGTGTACGGCGTCGGCGTGGCTCCCGGATTCGTAGGCATGCCCGGAACGTAGCAGCGGCCACTGACATCACCCGCCCGGGAAATCACGTCGCCCCGCGACCGCGTCCGTTGCGAGAATCGCCCCATGAGCACCGCGCGCACCTTCGAAAACTTCGTCGCCGAAGCTGAGACGGCGTCCGTCGACGGCTGGGACTTCTCCTGGTTCGAGGGCCGGGCCACGGAGGAGCGGCCCTCGTGGGGGTACGCGCGGGCGATGGGGGAGCGGCTGGCCCGCGCGCGCGGCGCCCTCGACATCCAGACGGGCGGCGGGGAGGTCCTGAACTCCGCCCCGAAGCTGCCCGCGCTCACCGTCGCCACCGAGGGCTGGCCGCCGAACGCCGCGAAGGCCACCGCCCTGCTCCACCCCCGGGGCGCCGTGGTGGTCGCCTGCCCGGAGGACGCGCCGCTGCCGTTCGCGGCCGGGGCCTTCGACCTGGTCACCAGTCGGCACCCGGTGGCGACGTACTGGGACGAGATCGCTCGCGTGCTGTGCCCCGGCGGCACCTATTTCTCCCAGCAGGTCGGCCCCGCGAGCGTCTTCGAGCTCGTCGAGTACTTCCTCGGCCCGCAGCCTGAGGAGGTCAGGAACGGCCGCGACCCGGGCCGCGCCCGTGCCGCCGCCGAGGCCGCCGGGCTCGACGTCGTCGATCTGCGCTCGGAGCGGCTGCGCATGGAGTTCCACGACGTCGGCGCCGTCGTCCACTTCCTGCGCAAGGTGATCTGGATGGTCCCGGGTTTCACCGTCGACGCCTACCGGCAAAGGCTCCGCGCCCTGCACGAACAGATCGAGACGCAGGGCCCGTTCGTCGCACACAGCGCCCGCTTCCTGATCGAGGCACGCAAGCCCCGGGGGACCGCAGATCCGCGGGACTAGCTACCACACAGGCCCCGGGGGACCGCAGACCCGCAGGCCCAGCCACCGCGCGAGCGTCCCGCGACCACGCCGCGGGCCTGCTGTCGGTCCTACGACTCCGCGACCACGCCCGCGGTCCGCCGTCAGCCACACGACCCCGCGGCCAGGCAAACGGCCCCACCGTCACCCACGCACCCCCACCGTCACCCACGCACCCGTGCCGTCACCCACGCACCCGTGCCGTCACGCATGCGGCCCCGACGTCACTTTCCCCACCACCAACTCCGGTGTCGCCTCCAGGATTTCGCCCACCCGTTCCGCCTGTCGTGCCAACTCCCTCTCCTGCGCCGCTGTCAGCCGTACCAGCGGGTCCACGGTGACCGTCGTGCGGCGTCCGCTGCGCCGCTGGTGCCAGACCCCGGACACCACGCCGTCGACGAGCAGCACCGGATGGTTCCCTGCCTGGCCGCGGGCCAGCGCCCGCTCGTAGGCGGCCCCGGGGAACAGCAGTTCACGCGGTCGGCAGCCGATGCCGTACGCGTCGAAGTACGGCAACAGCCGGACTCCGCACGCCGGTTCACCCGGGAAGTCGGTGTCGCCCGCCGCCACCCACGCCGGTCCGCCCGCGAAGTCGACCTCTTCGATCACCCCGGCGTCGGCCAGCGCGGCGAACAGGTCGCGGGCCCAGCCCCGGGGAGCCGCCGCCCACTGGGCGAAGTGCGCTGCCGTCGCCGGACCGTAGGCGCGCAGATGCCGGCGTACGAGCAGGGAGAGTGCCTCGTCGGCGGCCATCGGCCGGAAGTGCGGAGGCCGGGTGTACGTCACCTTGCGCCCCCGGTTGGGGCCGAGGCACAGGACGCCCCGCTGGCCCGCCCGGTGCATCACCTGCCGCCAGCGCGGCCACATCCCCTGGAACGCGGGCATCACCAGGTCCCCGGCCCACGTTCCGGTGCGCGCCACTACCGCCTCGCTCAGCTCGTCGAGGGTCAGCGAGGTGCCGGCCAGGGCGTCGGCGATCGCGGCGACGACCTCGTCGGCCTGCGCCGCGGTCATCCGCGCATCTTGCGCGAAGGGGCTCGGACCGGTCGGAATCGCCGTCAAAGCGGCGGTCCAGAAGGAGAGCCCGGTGGCCGGCAGCAGATGAAGGGTGCCGCGTGGGCCGTACGTCTTCACCAGCGAGCGCTCCTCCCACAGTGCCGCGCGGACGTCCGCCCGGGTCACGCCCTCGGCCCGTACGCCCACCGACACCTCCGCCGCCGACAGCACCTGCGCGTGGGCGCCGAGCATCGCGCCGACCACCTCGGCGACCGGTGTCCCGGCCCGTGCGGGAATGGACAGGAACTGCCGTTCCAGGCGCCGGGCGCTCGCCTCGGCCCAGGTGATCCTCAAGGTCATACGGCCGACGCTAGACGGGAAAGAGGTCAGTTCCTGTCCGCTGTGCGGAGCCCCGGCGACGCGCGCAACGCGGGCGGGCGGAGTGATCCACGCGGGCCCGAGCAGATTGACCGAAAGCATCCCATTGAGGGGCGCTCGGTGTGAGATGTCCGTCCGGATGACGGACGATGCCCGCCGGGGCGCCTCCCGGCGGGCATCACATCCACACGGGTTTTCCACATCGTTATCGAGCGCGTGTCGCCCTGGATGTTTGGCTCACGTAAGTTCAGACCAAGGTAATTCGCGTGAGCAAAGCTGCGCGTGTGGCACCGCGCAGCGGAGGGGGCTGCGCGGTGCTGCCTTGCCGGGTGACGTGCTGTCAGTCGTCCTGGACCGTGATCCGCGCCCCGCGCCGCACTCCCCACAGCCGCATCGCCCCGGCCTCCGCCTCCAGGACCTGCCGGGCCCGCGGCCGCGGCAGTCCCAGCCGGCCCGGACGCATCGTGCGCACCGCCAGGACCCGCGACGACCGGTCCAGATAGGCGACGTCGATCGCGAACCGCATCCCCAGTGTGTGCACCGAGTTCGCCGGTGTCAGCAGCAGCGCGCCCTCGATCCCCGAGCGCCCGAGCAGTCCGCGCCGCCGGGCGCGCGCCGACGCGGCGACCTCCAGGGGTACCGGCTCGGCCGTCCCCTCCGTCGTGTCCGTCGTGAACGTGGCCATGGGTGCGAAGTTAGCGCCGGAGTCAAGCGGGAGCGCGCCACGCGGATCACTCGCCCGGAGTACCTGGGGACAAGTCGGCGCCACGCCCCATAAGCGGGCGCAGACCCATTGGATCTCTCCCGATCCTCCGTGATTCCCTTTGAATCCGCTGCGATTCGGCCATGATCACACCCGGAATCGATGGTTCCGCGCTCACCGAGGCGTCGCCGGGTGACTCCGGAGAGTAGTTGTGGCACGCGGATGCACGCAGCATCACTTACGAAGGGTTATGGTGGAAACCCCCCCTCGGGCCGGTCCGTCTCCCCCCCCACGGACCGGCCCGTTTTTTGTGTCCTCGACGCCCCCCCCCCGGCAGGCGCCCCCGTGCGCCCCCCGGGCGGGCCGCCCGGCGCGGCCCGGGATTCCGGTGACTCAGTGCCGCTGGGCCCAGATGTTCGTGCCCTGTGTCGACACCGCGAACGTGTCGATCTCCTTCAGCTCCTCGGCCGTGAGCTTCGGGGCAGCCAGCGCCGCCAGGTTCTCCTCCAGCTGCCGCACGCTGGACGCGCCGATGAGGGCGGAGGTCATCCGCTCGTCGCGCAGCACCCAGGTGACCGCGAGCTGGGCGAGGGACTGGCCGCGCCGGGCCGCGATGTCGTTCAGCCCGTTCAGCCGACGTACGACGTCGTCGCTCAGCAGGTCCGGGTCCAGCGACTTGCCCTGGGTGGCACGCGAGCCCTCCGGGATGCCCTGGAGGTACTTGCCCGTCAGCAGGCCCTGCGCGAGAGGCGCGAAGGAGATGCAGCCCATGCCGGCCGCCTCCAGCGTGTCGAGCAGGCGGTCGTCCTCGGTCCAGCGGTTGAGCATCGAGTACGAGGGCTGGTGGATGAGCGGACGGACACCCATCCCGGTGAGGATCCGGGCCGCCTCCGCCGTCTGCTCGCTGGTGTAGGAGGAGACGCCGACGTACAGCGCCTTGCCCTGCTGGACGGCGGACGCGAGCGCGCCCATCGTCTCCTCCAGTGGGGTGTCCGGGTCGAAGCGGTGCGAGTAGAAGATGTCGACGTGGTCGACGCCCATCCGTCGCAGCGAGGCGTCCAGGGAGGACAATAGGTACTTGCGGGAGCCCCACTCGCCGTAGGGCCCCGGATGCATGAGGTAGCCCGCCTTGGTCGAGATGACCAGCTCGTCCCGGTAGGGCGCGAAGTCCTCCTTCAGCAGCCTGCCGAAGTTGATCTCCGCGGAGCCGGGCGGCGGCCCGTAGTTGTTGGCGAGGTCGAAGTGGGTGACGCCGAGATCGAAGGCGCGGCGCAGGATCGCGCGCTGGGAGTCCAGCGAGCGGTCGTCGCCGAAGTTGTGCCACAGGCCGAGCGAGATCGCGGGCAGCTTGAGGCCGCTGCGGCCCGTACGCCGGTATTCCATCGAGTCGTACCGCTCCGTTGCGGCCCGGTACAGAGAGGGGTCGTTCATGGGGACGAACCTATGTCAGGGCTCACAGGCCCCTCGGCAGCTCCCGCGTTTCGCGGGGGTAGGCTTCGCCCCGGGGGATCGTCATATGGACAGGGACTGTGCTCGGGCGCGGCTGTCCGATCCGCACGGAGGGGCTGACAACACGTGACCTTGCGCGACAACCTGCGCCGTCTGCTGGTCAGGTTCTATGCACGCAGGGTGGAAGGCCACCTCGATCACGACCAGGTGCCCAAGCACATCGGCGTCATCATGGACGGCAACCGGCGCTGGGCGAAGGCGGCGGGCTCCACCACCGCCCAGGGCCACCGGGCCGGAGCCGACAAGATCGGGGAGTTCCTCGGCTGGTGCTCCGAGACCGATGTCGAGGTCGTCACCCTCTGGCTGCTGTCCACCGACAACTTCGACCGTCCGCAGGAGGAACTCGGTCCGCTCCTCGGCATCATCGAGGGCGTCGTCCGCACCCTGGCGGCCGACGGCCGCTGGCGGGTGCACCACGTCGGTACGCGGGACATCCTGCCCTCCCCGATGCAGTCGGCGCTCAAGGAGGCCGAGGAGGCCACCGCGCACGTCGAGGGGATAGTCGTCAACGTCGCCATCGGCTACGGCGGCCGCCAGGAGATCGCCGACGCCGTGCGCTCGATGATCCTCGACGCCGCCGACAAGGGCACCTCGATGGAGGACCTCGCGGAGCGCGTCGACGTCGACCTCATCGGCAAGCACCTCTACACCGGTGCCCAGCCCGATCCCGACCTGGTGATCCGCACCAGCGGCGAGCAGCGGCTGTCCGGATTCATGCTCTGGCAGACCGCTCACTCCGAGTACTACTTCTGCGAAGTCTTCTGGCCCGCCTTCCGCAAGGTCGACTTCCTTCGCGCCCTGCGTGACTACGCGGCGCGACACCGTCGTTACGGAGGCTGAATTCCGGGGTGCCCCGCGTTGCCCGGGGCGCCCTGTGGGGACGTACGTCATCGGGAGTTAACGAACGCGCCGTCATATGCCGTGGCATGGCTTCGCTCGTTCGAGGGCATAAGCCTTGCAGGTCGATGCCCGAACCACGGGTGTCGTATCTCAGCGGACGGCTCGGGGCCGTCCGCCCGGGAGGCCCTTTGCACCAGCCCGACCGTGCGGTCAGTACGGACGAAGCGGAGGGCCGGTTTTCGGCCCGTGCATCGGTGCCGGTAACCGGTCCAGATCTCCTTCGTCGCTCCCCGACCTCATCCGAGGGGGTACGTCCTTCCGTGGTGACCAGCACAAAGCGCCGCAAGCCAGACCGGCGCACCTATGTTCTCGACACCAGCGTCCTGCTGGCCGACCCGAATGCCCTGAGCCGCTTCGACGAGCATGAAGTAGTGCTTCCGATCGTCGTGGTCACGGAGCTGGAGGCCAAGCGGCACCATCCCGAACTCGGCTACTTCGCCCGGCAGGCCCTGCGCCTGCTCGACGAGTTCCGGGTCCGGCACGGCCGCCTCGACTCCCCGATTCCCGTCGGGGAGCTCGGCGGGACGGTTCGGGTCGAGCTCAACCACTCGGACCCCAGCGTCCTGCCCAGCGGGTACCGCCTGGGGGACAACGACTCCCGCATCCTCGCGGTCGCCCGCAACCTGCAGGCCGAGGGGTACGACGTCACCGTCGTCTCGAAGGACCTGCCGCTCAGGATCAAGGCGTCCTCCGTGGGTCTCCTCGCCGAGGAGTACCGCGCGGAGCTCGCCATCACGGGCTCCTCCGGCTGGACCGGAATGTCCGAACTGAGCCTGGCCGGCGAGCAGGTGGACATCCTCTTCGAAGAGGGACACGTCCATGTCCCCGAAGCGGCCGGCCTGCCCGTGCACACGGGTCTGACGATCCAGTCGGAGCGCGGCAAGGCCCTCGGCCGTGTCACCGCCGAGGGTGACGTCCGGCTCGTACGCGGCGATCGTGAGGCGTTCGGCATCAAGGGCCGCAGTGCCGAGCAGCGCATCGCGCTCGATCTGCTGCTCGACCCGGACATCGGGATCGTGTCGATGGGCGGCCGGGCCGGCACCGGCAAGTCCGCGCTCGCGCTCTGCGCGGGCCTGGAGGCCGTCCTCGAACGCCGCCAGCACCAGAAGGTGATGGTCTTCCGGCCGCTGTACGCGGTGGGCGGGCAGGAGCTCGGCTATCTGCCCGGCTCCGAGTCCGAGAAGATGAGCCCCTGGGCGCAGGCGGTGTTCGACACGCTCTCCGCGGTCACCAGCCGCGAGGTCATCGAGGAGGTGACCGCGCGCGGCATGCTGGAGGTTCTGCCGCTCACGCACATCCGTGGCCGCTCGCTCCACGACGCGTTCGTGATCGTGGACGAGGCGCAGTCCCTGGAGCGGAACGTCCTGCTGACCGTTCTGTCCCGAATCGGCGCCAATTCGCGGGTTGTTCTGACCCATGATGTGGCGCAAAGGGACAATCTGCGCGTCGGGCGGTACGACGGAGTGGTCGCCGTCGTAGAGAAGTTGAAGGGCCATCCGCTCTTCGCGCACGTCACGCTGAATCGTTCGGAGAGGTCCCAGATTGCGGCACTCGTGACCGAAATGCTGGAGGACGGGCAGATCTGATCCCGACTGTCCTCGCCCCGTCAAAGGCTGGTGGATACACGCTGGTTGGCGCCGCCCGGCAAAGGCAAAAAGCCTAGCCGGGCGGCGTCTTGCTGCGCTGGAGTTTCCAGGAAACAGTTGAGGCAAACGGGGTGTGAGCTTTCACACGCGACGCGGAATTGCCGTGCGGCGTCGGGTTGCGGCTAAAGTCTCACTCCTGTCAGGCCCCGCATACGACACACCTGTACCCCCAGCGGTACGGAAACACCGGAACCTCAGAACTCCATAGAGCCGTCGTATGCCGCCCGCGCACCACGCGGCGCTCCCCGAGCGGGAGTTGCCCACCGGGCCCGTGTCTCCCCGTGACCCCGCAGTTGGGAGGCCAGCGCCGAGGGGCACGATTGCGTCCGCGAGGGTCACCTAAACGGGCGATGCTGGAAGGAAACCGTGTGAGCCGGATTTCGGTCCGGGGATTCGCAGTGGCTTCGGCCACGGCGGTCACCGCTGTCGGAAGCGTGGTCGGAGTTGCCTCGGGCAGCGTCGCCCAGCCCTCGAACGATGCCGAGGCGACGGCGAGCGACTCGACTCTCCTCGCTGACATACCTGCGGGCCAGCAGGCCCAGGTGCAGACCGCGTCACTGACGCAGCAGGCCGATGCCCAGGCCATCGCCGCGGACGCGAGCGCCAAGAAGGGCGCGGAGGAAGCCGCCCGCAAGCAGGCTGCCGACGACGCCGTCGCGAAGCAGAAGGCTGCGGAGAAGGCCGAGAAGGAAGCCAAGGCCCGCAAGGCGGCCGCGGAAGCGGCCAGCCGCTCCGCGACGCGTGACGCCTCCAGCTTCTCCGTCCAGTCCTCGTACACCGTCGCGCAGATCCAGGCGATGGCGGCCCAGATGGTGCCGAGCGGTCAGTTCCAGTGCTTCAGCAACATCGTGAACCACGAGTCGAGCTGGAACTACCACGCCGTCAACGCCTCCTCGGGTGCCTACGGTCTCTTCCAGGCCCTGCCCGGCTCCAAGATGTCGTCCGTCGGTTCCGACTGGCAGACGAACCCGGCCACGCAGATCAAGTGGGGCCTCAACTACATGAACAGCCGGTACGGCAGTCCTTGTGACGCATGGTCGTTCTGGCAGGCCAACAGCTGGTACTAGGCCCCGCGCCTTTCGCCGGCCGCTCAACCTTGCGAAGCCCCTCCCCGTCCTAGGGGGAGGGGCTTCGGCCATGTACGGTCGGACCCGACGACTCCAGGGGGGAGTGGTGGGGAGCAGCGGGGGAAAAGGACGTTTCATGTCGCGTGTACCAGGATGGCTCGGCAGGCTCGGCGCCGGACTCACCGAGCTGGGTGAGCGGTTGGACGAACGCCGCGCCGAGGTCGAGCTTGAATCCCAGGGACCGCTCGACGGCGAGGGCGTCCTCGACGTGCGCGCTCCCGGCACACCTGGCACCCTCCCGGAGGCTCCCGAGTCTCCCAAGGACTCGGTGACGGACGCCGAGCCGTCCGCGCTCCCGGTCCAGCGGCCTTCCGAGGAAACGGCTACGACAGCCGCGTACACGGTGACGTCCCAGCGTCCCGACCCCGCCTTCGCCGTGCCGTGGGGGGTGCGCGTCGCAGCCGAGGCAGGCTGGCGGCTGCTCATCCTCGCGGGCGCGGTCTGGGTGCTGATGCGCGTCATCAGCGCCGTACAGCTCGTGGTGCTGGCCTTCGTGGCCGCGCTGCTCATCACCGCGCTGCTCCAGCCGGCGGTGGCCCGGCTGACGCGTTACGGGGTGCCGCGCGGGCTCGCCACCGCGCTCACCGCGATCCTCGGCTTCGTCATCATGGGGCTGATCGGCTGGTTCGTGGTCTGGCAGGTCCAGGAGAACATCGACAACCTCTCCAACCAGATCCAGGACGGCATCGACGAGCTGCGCAAGTGGCTGCTCAAGGGCCCGTTCCATGTGACGGACAAGCAGATCAACAAGATCGCGAAGAACCTCCGCGAGGCGATCGGCGCGAACACGGACCAGATCACGTCGGCGGGCCTGCAGGGCGTGACGGTGGTCGTGGAGGCCCTCACGGGCATCCTGCTCACGATGTTCTCGACCCTCTTCCTGCTCTACGACGGCAAGCGGATCTGGGAGTGGTCGCTCAAGCTCGTCCCGGCCGCCGCCCGGACCGGGGTCGCGGGCGCGGGCCCGCGCGCGTGGCGCACGCTCACGGCGTACGTCCGCGGCACGGTGATAGTGGCCATGATCGACGCGATCTTCATCGGCCTGGGCATCTATTTCCTCAAGGTCCCCATGGCCGTGCCGCTCGCCGTGTTCATCTTCCTCGGCGCGTTCATCCCGCTGGTGGGCGCGGTGATCTCCGGGGCGCTGGCGGTGGTGGTCGCCCTGGTGACCCAGGGTGTCTTCGCGGCCGTCATGACCCTCCTCGTGGTCCTCGCCGTCCAGCAGATCGAGGGTCACATCCTGCAGCCGTTCATCCTGGGCCGCGCGGTCCGCGTCCACCCGCTCGCGGTGGTCCTCTCGGTGGCCGCGGGCGGCATGGTCGCCGGCATCGGTGGAGCGGTCGTCGCGGTCCCGCTGGTCGCGGTGACCAACACGGTGGTCGTGTACCTGCGTTCGTACGCCCGTGAAGCGGACCTGCGGCACGCCCCGGAACCCCGGGGCGCCACCGCGCTGGACGCGTCCCCGGCCCACCGTCCGACGCCGTAGGACCCTCCCGCCCGGCCGTATGACGCCGTAGAGCCTTCAGGCCGCCGCGGTCCTGCGGCGGGCCGGGTTCCCGAGGGACGCCAACACTCAGGGCCCCGTCCACCACAAAGGTGAACGGGGCCCTGAAAGTTCAGGCGGGCCTGGACTGCCCGGGGCGCGCGAGGACTACTCGGCGAGAACCGCCTCGGCGTCCAGCGTGGCACCGACCGCCTGGAGGACGGCCGCGATCTTGAACGCCTCCTGGATCGTCTCCCGGTCGACGCCCGCCTTGCGGAGCACCTGCTCGTGGGAGTCGAGGCACTGCCCGCAGCCGTTGACGGCGGAGACGGCGAGCGACCACAGCTCGAAGTCCACCTTGTCCACGCCCGGGTTGCCGATGACGTTCATCCGCAGGCCGGCCCGCAGCGTCCCGTACTCCGGGTCGGAGAGCAGGTGCCGCGTCCGGTAGAAGACGTTGTTCATCGCCATGATCGCGGCGGCCGACTTGGCGGCCGTGTACGCGTCGGGCGACAGCTGAGCCTTCGCCTCGGGCTCCAGCTCACGCAGCACGCGCGGCGATCGCGAGGCGATCGCGCAGGCCAGCACGGTGCCCCACAGCTGCTGCTGCGGGAGATCGCTGTTGCCGATCACCGAACCGAGGTTCAGGCGCAGGTCCTTGGCGTAGTCCGGTACGGCGGACTTCAGTTCGTCGAGCGACATGGAAGGTCACTCACCGGCCAGGAGGGCGACCGGGTCGAGGGTGTTCTCGCCCTTGGTCCAGTTGCACGGGCAGAGCTCGTCCGTCTGGAGAGCGTCGAGGACCCGCAGGACCTCCTTGGGGTTACGGCCGACGGAGCCGGCGGTCACCATGGAGAACTGGATCTCGTTGTTCTGGTCGACGATGAAGACGGCGCGCTTGGCGAAGCCGTCCTCGCCCTCGATGCCGAGGTCACGCATGAGCTCGTGCTTCGAGTCGGCCATCATCGGGAAGGGCAGGTCACGCAGGTCGTCGTGGTCCTTGCGCCAGGCGTGGTGCACGAACTCGGAGTCGCCGGAGAAGCCGAGCACCTGGGCGTCGCGGTCGGCGAACTCGTCGTTCAGCTTGCCGAAGGCCGCGATCTCGGTCGGGCACACGAAAGTGAAGTCCTTAGGCCAAGCAAAAACGATTTTCCACGCGCCCTCGTAGGTCTTGTGGTTGATCGTCTCGAACTCCTTGCCCTTCTCCAGTGAGACACAGGCAGCCAGTTCGAACTCGGGGAACTTGTCACCGACAGTGAGCACGTGCTCTCCTTGCAGCGAGGGGCAGCCCTTTTTGGGGGCATTTCCCTGGGGGTTGGACGAACTTGATGTTGGCATGGGCCGCATTGATTCGGGAAATAGCTACACTCGGTCGTGTTGATCGGATCCGACTATCAGTGACGCTCGGTGAACCGAGTCGGAGTGAGAGGTGGGCCATGGCGAGCCCCATCGGCGCCACGGGTTCGGCCCTCGGGGCGACGGGTTCGGCCCTCGGCGGGGCGGGATCCGTCAGCAGGGCGGGCGGCAAGGGGGGCGGGCGCCGCAGCCCCAGCTTCGCGCAGCTGCGCGCCTTCACCGCCGTGGCCGAGCATCTGCACTTCCGTGACGCGGCCGCCGCGATCGGCATGAGCCAGCCCGCACTGTCCGGCGCGGTCTCCGCCCTGGAGGAGATCCTCGGGGTGACCCTGCTGGAGCGTACGACCCGCAAGGTGCTCCTGTCGCCCGCCGGCGAGCGTCTCGCCGTACGCGCCAAGGCGGTACTGGACGAGGTCGGCGCGCTGATGGAGGAGGCTGAGGCCGTGCGCGCGCCGTTCACCGGGGCGCTCCGGCTCGGTGTCATCCCCACCGTCGCCCCGTACCTCCTGCCCACCGTCCTGCGGCTCGTCCACGACCGCTACCCCGACCTCGACCTCCAGGTGCACGAGGAGCAGACGGCCAGCCTGCTGGAGGGCCTCACCGTCGGGCGGCTCGACCTGCTGCTGCTCGCGGTCCCCCTCGGTATGCCCGGCGTCGTCGAACTCCCGATGTTCGACGAGGACTTCGTGCTGGTGACGCCGCTCGACCACTGGCTCGGCGGCCGGGAGGGCATTCCGCGCGAGGCGCTGCGCGAACTCCGTCTGCTGCTGCTCGACGAGGGCCACTGCCTGCGCGACCAGGCCCTGGACATCTGCCGTGAGGCCGGGCGCGCGGACGCCCCCGTCACCACCACCGCCGCGGGCCTGTCGACCCTCGTCCAGCTGGTCGCCGGAGGCCTCGGAGTGACCCTGCTGCCGCGTACCGCCGTCAAGGTGGAGACGACCAGGAGCAATCAGCTCCTCACCGGGTACTTCGCGGATCCGGCGCCCACCCGGCGGATCGCCCTCGTGATGCGGGCGGGTGCCGCGCGGGGCACGGAGTACCGGGAACTGGCGGAGGCCCTGCGCGAGGCGCTGCGCCCCTTGCCCGTAAGGGTGTTGGGCGCGGAAGCCTGAACTGCCGTACAGAGTCGGTCAATCGAACGACCGATGAAGTCTCTCGGGAGGCGGGATATTTCAACTTCCGTCAGGTAGTGCGACTCTCGCTGGGATATCCGCCCCGGCTGATACATATAACCCCCTCAGGGTGACTCGTCAGGCGTCTGTGCGAAGTGCCGGAAGTTCCAAGGGGAGTGATGTCGGGCATTCGGGATTCCCTGGGCAGGGTCGGATACGACCTGCTGTCGCGCGCGCTGAGCGAATGCCAGGGCACACGGGCGACGGGGAAACTGCGGGTGTCCGGAAAGCCCGGGGGAGTCTTCCATCTCCGCGACGGCTGTGTCGTCGCCGTCGAAAGTCCGGGCGCCCCCGGTCCCGAGGCGCGGCTGCTGCGTTCCGGCCGTATCAGCGGTGAGCAGTGGGCCGAACTGCTCCGGGAGGCCGGCGGCACCCGCTGGCCGGAGGCCGGGCTGATCGCGCACGGCTACGCGGGGGCCGCGCAGCTCCGGGTCGTCTGCATGATGGCGATGCAGGACGCGGCGTTCGCCGTCGTGGCCGGTGACGTGGAGGCGTGCGACCCGCTGGACGCCGCCTTCGAGCCGTACGCGCCGGTCGCCCTCGGGGAGGCGCCGACGCGGTTGCTTCAGGACGCGGCTAGGAAGCTCGCGGCCGTCGCCGCCCTGCCGCAGCCCGTACGACCGGACCGTGAGCGCCCCGTGCCCGTGCCGGTACCGGACGAGATACGCGAGCAACTGCCGCCCCCGCACAAGGAGTTGCTGGCCCACGCCGACGGCCGCCGGACCGCCCGTGACATCGCCTTCGCGACCGGCCTCGGCGCCTACACCGCGACGGTGGGTGTGGCCCGCATGCTCGGCGAGGGTCTGCTGGAACTGCCGGAGGAGCCCGAGTCCGCCGCTCCGGTCACCGTGCGGGAGCTGCCGACCGGAGCGCTGCGGCAGCGGCCGTCCGGCGCCCCGCCCGCGATGGACCCCACGGTGTTCTCGGCCCTGTCCTCCGCGGTGGGCTCCCGGGAGACCCCGGCACCGGAACCCCGGCCGACGCCCGGCCCGCTCCCCGGCCTCGTCCCCGGCCCGGATCCCGATCCCGGGGGGATCGCTCCGTCCCTCCCCCGCCGTGAGCCCGGCGCGAATGCCCCGTCCTTGCCCCGCCGTGAGCCCGGCGCGAGCGGAATCACCGAAACGCTCGCCCCCGAAAGGACCGGCGCGAGCTGGAAAGGATTCTTTCGACTCCGGCACCGGATCTGGACCCCGGACTCCGGTACGTGAAACCGCACGCCTGTCATCGATCAAATGCGCACAATAATCAGGGAGTTCAATACATGAATCACGAGGCACTGGCCAGGGAAATGAGAGGGCTCCGGGAACAGGTGCCCGGAATCACCGATACGGCGGTGGCGGCAGCCGACGGAATGCTCATCGCGGCCGACACCGCCGACACCATCGACCCGGAGAGTCTCGCCGCGATCGCCGCCGCGGGCCTCGGCATCGCGCGCCGCGCGACCGCGGTGACCGGCCGGGGCGCGTTCCGCCAGACCGTGACCTACGGCAGCCAGGGTCTCGCGGCCTTCTACGCGGTCGGTGACACCGCGCTGATGATCGTCCTCGGCGACGAGGGCATCGACCTCGAACGGCTCCACGAACACACCCGGCCGGCCCTCGGCCGGATCGGTTCGATTCTCGCCGGGGCCGACCCCGACCCGCTCGCCGGGATCCCGACCGCGCCCGACGCGCTCGTCGGAGCCGGGACCGAAACCGCGACCGAAGGGGTATGACGACATGGCCAGCAAGCGAATGACGCCGGGGTTCTCCGACCAGATCATGGGTCTGGTCAAATCACTGCGCACCGACGCACCGGACTGCCTCGCGTCCGGAGCGGTCGACATGTCGACGGGAATGCTGCTGTCGTACGAGACCGTGGACAACCATCCGCCGGAGGTCCTGGACCTGCTCGCGGGCGCGACCCTCGACCTGTTCCAGGGGCGTACGGTCCAGATGATCGAGGATGTCTTCAAGGAACGCCGCGGCATCGAGTCCGACTCGCACTTCTTCCAGGAGATCCTGGTCAACAGCGACAACCTCACCCATCTGTTCGTGCGCATGAACGATCAGCAGGACGTGGTCGCCGTGGTCGTCTGCCGCAAGGCGGTCAACGTGGGCATGCTCTTCGCCCAAGTCCGGCGCGTGGTGCGGGAGTACAGCCTCTGAACGCGGACCGATGGCCCTCCCCGGCGGGGAGGGCCACCGGCGGTGGCGCGGGACGCGGACGGCGTCCCGCGCCGTATGCGGTCCGTCCGGTCACTCCGTCCGGTCACTCCGTCCGGTCACTCCGTCCGGTCACTCCGTCCGGTTACTCCGTACGCAGTCCGTCCGGCCGCATCAGCCGGATCAGCGGCGGCAGGCTGAGCAGGGTCACCAGGAGTACGACCCCCGCGCCGATGCCGGTCATCGACAGCACGCTCGCCCAGTCGACGCTCACCGAGGTGCCCGTCATCTTGAGCAGGACCGTGCCGAGGGTGAGGCCCACGACCATCGCGAGGCCGAGCCCCAGGGCGATCGGGATCGCGGTCTGCCACAGCACCGACAGGCTCAGCGTGCGGCGCCGGGTGCCGAAGGCGACCAGCGCCGACAGCAGCTTCTTGCGCTCGCGCAGCTGCTCCAGCTGGGAGATCAGCAGGCTCGCGCCGATCAGCATGAGGACGCAGGTCGCGCCGACGGACAGGCCCGTCCGGATGGACGTGAACTTCTGGGACTGGGTCGTCGCCGTCCAGGCGTTGGCGTCGGCCAGCGGGCCGATCTTCGCCGCGCTGTTGCGGACCAGTTCACGGACGTCCGGCACCGACTCGTCGAGCTGGAGATAGACCGTTCCGCGCATGGTGGACGCGGCCCGCTCGGACAGCGCGCCGGGCGTGAAGAGGAAGCCGCCGCGCTCGTCGCCCGAGGGGTCCTTGCGCGAGCCAGCCGGCTTGATGCCCGTGGGCACGGTCCAGGCGACCTCCTTGCCTTCGGAGGAGCCGTAGGACGGGTCGATGTAGAGCGTGGTGCCGGCCTTGTCGAGCTTCGTGGTGCTCGTGTCCCACTCGACGCCCTCCACCGCGAAGACGTCGCCGTCCTTGCAGGAGGGCAGCTCGGCCGCCTCCCGCAGGGCCGCGCAGTCGCCGACCGTCGCGGTCGACTCGTTCGCGGGTTCGTCGCGCCCGTCGCCCACGTCCGTCCGCCCCAGGGCGGTCGTGTGTGTGACGCCCTTCGTCCCGGACAGCTGCCGGACCGCCTGGTCCAGCGGGACGTTCGCCGGCACGTCGACGGACATCTGGGCCCGCGTGAGGTCGTTCTTGTTGACCTTGGTGTAGTCGTTGTCGACCCCGGCGAACAGCATCTGCAGGGCTATCGCGCCGGCCACCGCCACTGCGATGCCGTTGACCAGACGGGCCGCCGAGCCGCTGCTCAACTGGAGCCTGCGGATGGCCAGTTGCCAGGCGACGCCACCCGAGTTCAGCCGGGCCACGACCGCCTCGACCACCCAGGGCAGCAGCGCGGTGATGCCGACCAGCAGCAGCAGGACGCCGCCGATGACGAGGTACTGGTTGAAGTTCCCGTTGGACCGGCCCTGCCCGATCATCGGGTACAGCATCGCGAGGCCGCCCAGCGGCAGCAGCAGCCGCCACCACAGCCGGCGCCGCGAGGGCCGGGCCGTACGCACCACGCCGAGCGGTTCGATGACGACGCCGCGCAGCGCGAGGAGCGTCACCGCGACCGCGGCGGCCGGGACCGCCAGCGCCACCAGCGCCACCAGCGCGGGCGTCGGATTGAGGTCGCTCGGGAAGACGCTGATCCTGAAGACCATGATCAGGCCCGCGATCTGGCGTCCGATCAGGAAGAACCCGGCGCCGAGGACCAGCCCGACCAGCGCACCGGCCAGTGCCTCGCCGGCCGCTATCCGCCGGGCCATCCGCCCGTCCGCGCCGACCAGCCGCAGCGCCGCCAGCCGGCGGTCGCGCCGCTCGCCGCCGAACCGTACGGCCGCGGCGATGAAGACGCCGACCGGCATCAGCAGCACGACGAAGACGATCAGCACGAGGAGCAGCAGGACGGGGTCCATCGCCTCGGACCGCTGCTCGGAGCCGAACGTGTCGATGCGCTCGACCCGGCCGGTGCTCAGCGCGCCGACGGTCAGACCGTCGGCGCCCGCGTAGTAGGCGAGTTCGTGCGGATCGACGAGCCCGCCGTCGGCGATCGTGCCGCTCACACGGTGGTCGAGCCGCTCACGCAGGAGCCTGCCCTCGGGTGACTTCAGCAGCCGGTCGAGAGCGGGGGAGACGACCATGTCGCCGACCGCCGGGAACGTGGACACGCCCGGCGGCAACGGTGCCCGGGAGCCCTCGGGTTCGACCAGCCTGCCGCGTACGTCCTCGTCGCGGAAGACGGTGTCCGCGTTCGCGATGATCAGCGTACGGTCCGACTTCTTCTTGACCGTCGAGCTGTACGTCATGTCGTTGCGGGCGCTCTCCCGGTCGTGCCGGGAGGCCAGCGCGCTCGGGAGCGCCGTGGTGAGCAGCAGCAGCGCCACCCCGAGCCCGACTCCGACGGCCGTCAGCAGGACCCGCACCCAGGCCTCACGGCCTCCGGTCACCGCGAACCTGGCGCCCATGGCGAGGTCGCGGGACCACTGACGGGCACTCATACGATCCGCTCCATGTCCCTGGACTTGCCGTCCCGTACGACGATCTCGCGGTCCGAGTACGCGGCCACGCGAGCCTCGTGCGTGACGAGTACGACGGCGGCGTTCGTCGAGCGGGCCGCGTCGGTCAGCAGCTCCATCACGCGCTCTCCGTTGAGGGAGTCGAGCGCGCCGGTCGGCTCGTCGGCGAACAGCACCCGCGGGCTGGTGACCAGCGAACGGGCGACCGCCACGCGCTGGCCCTGACCGCCGGAGACCTCACCGGGCCGCTTGCCCGAGAGGTCGTCGACCTCCAGCCGCTCCATCCACGACAGCGCGGTGCGCTCGGCCTCCTTGCGGCCCGTGCCGTTCAGCCGCAGCGGCAGCGCGACGTTCTCGACACAGGTCAGCTCCGGTACGAGCTGACCGAACTGGAAGACGAAGCCGAACTCGGAGCGGCGCAGCGCACTGCGCTGGGCGTCGTTCATCGTCGCCATCTCGCGGTCGTTGTACGTGATCGAGCCGGAGTCGGGGGTGACGATCCCGGCGAGACAGTGGAGCAGGGTGGACTTGCCGGAGCCGGAGGGACCCATCACGGCGACGACCTCGCCGGGGTGGATGGAGAACGCGGCGCCGTCCAGCGCGGTGGTCGGGCCGTACGTCTTGCGCAGCTCCGACGCGGTGAGCAGGGAACCCGGGGGAGGGGTCATGGAGGTCATCGGGTCGTCACCGCCTCGGCGAGCTTGTCGAGGCGCGCGGCGGTCAGTTCAAGCCACCGCAGATCGGCCTCCAGATGGAAGAGGGCGTGGTCGCAGATCAGCTGATCGGCCAGGTCGCCCTTGCGCTTGCGTTCGGTCAGCATGCGCATCATCCGCAGATGTTCCGAACGCTGGGTGTCGAGGAGCTCGCTCGCGTCGCGGTGGGTCAGCAGAGCGAGGACGACCTTCGTGTACAGGGTCGACTGGAGGTACGGGTCGGGCGTCTCCGGCGTGGCGAGCCAGCGCTGTACGTCGGTGATCCCGGCTTCGGTGATCGCGTACCGCTTGCGCTCGGGGCCGTCGCCCGCCTCGATCCCGTCGATCTCGACGAGCCCGTTCTTCAGCAGTCGCGACATCGTCGAGTAGACCTGGCCGTAGTGCAGTGGCCGGTCGTGACCGAACTTCTCGTCGAAGGCCCGCTTCAGGTCGTAACCGTGGCGCGGCCCGGACTCCAGGAGCCCTAGGAGGGTGTGACCGATGGACATGCGAAACACTCTACACACGGCGTATACATCGCGTGTATACACGCCGCGCATAGGTCGCCGGAAAGGGGCTCGGGAAGGGGGAAACGGCTGGTCACGGCCGATTGTCACGGTTCTGGAACCGGCCTGTCCTCGCGTTCGACGGCGAGGGCGGCCGGCGGAGCAGGGGCGGTAGCAGGGGGCGGGCCGACGTGGAGGACCGCCCGCCTACTCCTTCCGGCCCTCCGGCGGCTCCCCGGAAACCGGCGGCCGTCCCCGGCGGGGAATCGGCCCCGCGCCGCCGGGCAGGCGTCCGGACTCGGCGAGCGCGCGGCGCAGCAGGAACTCGATCTGCGCGTTGGCCGAGCGCAGTTCGTCGCCCGCCCAACAGGCCAGGGCCTCGTACACCAGCGGATCGAGCCGTAGCAGCACCTGCTTGCGCTGCTGCTGCTGCGGTCGGCGCGGCGGGGTCCCCTCCGCGGGAGCCGTCACCGCTCAGGCCCCGTGTCCGGCCGGACTCCCGCCGCGCCGAGGGCGCTCGGGGCGGCGCCGAGGGGCAGCCCGGGAAGGCCGGGGAGCGGTGCGAGCCCCCTGCCGATGCCGTGCGCGGCGAACTCCCGCACGCGGTGCGCCGGCGTTTCGCGCACACCACCCGGTGTCCCGGCGGCGGATACGCCCGGGGCGGGTGGGAAGTCATGGGAGGCGTGTGACGGCATGGAGGGTCCCCCATTTCGTACGGCATGGCTTCCGCATATCTAACTGATATCACTTTACCGGTCACAGCAACCTTCCGCCCTTCCCGCTCGTCGGATTCAGTGAGGCGGGTGCGTAAGGCGTGCTGATTGTCACGTCCGGAAAAGACCGGATCGGCGGCCCTTTGTCATAGCGCGCGGTGTTAGCTTTCTGAGCTGACCTGACCGACGAACTTGTGTGCCACACGAGAATGAAGCGGAGCGGATCGACCCATGGGACGAGCTGAAGAGAGACGAGCGCGGCAGGCGCAGGGCCACCGCGCGGCGCCCCAGCGCTCGTCGGGACATGAGTCGGCGGGACCCGGGTCCGGCGCGAAGGCGGGCGGCAAGCCCCGCCGCACCGGCATACGCCGGTTCGTGAACTGGAAGACGATCCTCGGGACCTTCTTCGGCTTCTGCCTGCTCGGCATGGGCGGCTTCATCGTGCTGTACATGGTCGTGTCCGTGCCCGTGGGCAACGCGGCCGCGAGGCAGCAGAGCAACATCTACAAGTACGGCGACGGCACGGTCCTCGCGCGCACCGGCGAGGTCAACCGCGAGATCGTCGACCTGTCCAAGGTGCCCAAGAGCGTCCAGAAGACCTTCGTCGCCGCCGAGAACAAGTCCTTCTACAACGACTCGGGTGTCGACCTCAAGGGCACCGCCCGAGGTCTGATCAACACCCTCTCCGGCAAGGGCAAGCAGGGTGGTTCGACGATCACCCAGCAGTACGTCAAGAACTACTACCTCAGCCAGGACCAGACCGTCACGCGCAAGCTGAAGGAAATGGTCATCTCGCTGAAGCTGGACCGCCAGGAGTCCAAGGACGACATCCTCGCGGGCTACATCAACACCAGCTACTACGGCCGCAACGCGTACGGCATCCAGGCGGCGGCGCAGGCCTACTACCGCGTCGACGCCAGCGACCTCTCGGTCGAGCAGGGCGCCTACCTCGCCTCGCTGCTCCAGGCTCCGAGCCAGTACGACTGGGCGGTCGCCTCGAAGACCGGCAAGAAGCTGGTCCAGGCCCGCTGGAACTACACCCTCGACAACATGGTCCAGCAGGACTGGCTCGACGCGGGCAAGCGCGCGGCCATGAAGTTCCCGGTCCCCAAGGACCCCACGGGCGCCCCGGGCATGGCGGGCCAGACCGGCTATCTGGTGGAGGCGGCCAACAACGAGCTGGCCAAGCAGCTCGTCGCCCAGGGCACCGCGGCCGACCTGGGCAACGCCCACGACATCATCGACCGGGGTGGCTGGACCATCACGCTCAACGTGGACAAGAAGAAGCAGGCCCTGCTGCTGAAGACCGTCAAGCAGCAGCTCACCAGCAAGCTGGACGCGAAGAAGCGCAAGGTCGATGCCAACATTCAGGCCGGTGCCGTCTCGGTCGACCCCAAGACCGGCAAGGTCCTCGCGATGTACGGCGGCAAGGACTACTTCAAGCACTACTTCAACAACTCGACGCGCCGTGACTACCAGGCCGCGTCGACGTTCAAGCCGATGATTCTCGCGGCCGCCCTCGCCGAGGAGGCCAAGACGCACACCGGCGATCCGATCACCGCGAACACGATCTACGACGGCACCAACCGCCGTCCCGTCGTCGGCAGCGACATCGGCTTCGCGCCCCCGAACGAGGACGAGCACAGCTACGGCCCCGTCACCGTGCAGACCGCGATGAACAAGTCCATCAACTCCGTCTTCGCGCAGATGGGTGTCGACGTCGGCATGGACGAGGTGCTGAAGGTCGCGGGCAAGCTCGGCATGAACACCAAGGGACTCCAGGCGGTGCCCGCGCAGACCCTCGGCTCCATGGGTGCGAGCCCGCTGGAGATGGCGGGCGCGTACGCCACGCTCGACAACCACGGCAAGAAGGTCACCCCGGCGATCGTCGCCTCGGCCGAGCACAAGGACCGTACGGTCACGATGCCGGAGCCGATCGGCGAGCAGGTCATCAGCGAGGAGGCCGCCGACACGGTCACCTCGGTGCTGACCGGCGTGGTCGACGACGGTACGGCCCGGGTCTCGGTGCGGGACAACCCGTCCCGCGACGGCCAGGTGGTCGCCGGCAAGACCGGTACGTCCGACAACAACAAGTCGGCCTGGTTCACCGGCTACACACCGAAGCTGGTCACCTCGGTCCTGCTGTTCGGCGAGGACGCGAAGACCCACAGCCAGGTCTCCATGAAGGGCGCCACGGGCCTCGTCCTGGAGGGCGGCCGTGTCAACGGCGGTGGCTACCCGGCGAAGATCTGGGCGGCTTACACCTTCGAGGCGATGGCCGGCCAGGTCAGCAAGTTCGACCTGAACACCACGACGGGCGCGGCGGTGGCGCCGACCACCACCCCCACTCCCACCCAGACACCGTCCAGCACACCGTCGTCGACCCCGACCACCGAGGCACCGTCGACGGAGCCGCCCACCACGAGCGCTCCGCCGACCCCCACGGACGAGCCGACGACGACCGAGCCGACGACCACGAGCCCGTCCACGCCGACGGGTTCACCCACCGCAGGCATCCCGGCCAATCCGTTCGACCAGACCGGCCAGTAGGGTCCGAGCGCGCAGGAGGGGGCACCCGGAGTTCCGGGTGCCCCCTCCTTGCGTGCCCTGGGCGCGCGGTCTTCCCGTGACCGAAGCGGCGCGGAGCCGGTTCAGCCGCCGTCGACGCTGTGCGCGATCCGGTCGCCGGTCTCCTTGTCCACGTTGCGCCAGTACTGGACGGCGCGGTCCAGGACCGGGCGGCTCACACCGTCCTTGAGGTGACCGCTCACGTTCTCCACCAGCCGGTCCCGGGCCGCGTCGTCGAGGACCTGGCGGACCATCGTGCCCGCCTGACCCCAGTCGTCGTCCGCGCGGTGCGGCTTGTACGCCTCGCGCACCAGCTCACCGGCGGTCTGCCAGCTCGCGGGGTCACCGAACCGCCCGTAGTCGGCCGCCGGGCCGCCGTAGGAGTTGGGCGCGTAGGGACGGGCCGCGTGCGACGGCTCGTAGCGCATCGGACCGTCCTTGGCGTACGAATTCACCGGGGCGTGCGGCCGGTTGGGCGGCAGCTGGGCGTAGTTGGGGCCGATCCGATACCGGTGGGTGTCGGGGTAGGAGAACAGCCGGCCGAGCAGCATCTTGTCCGGCGAGGGCCCGATGCCCGGCACCAGGTTCGAGGGCTCGAAGGCCGCCTGCTCGATGTGGACGAAGTAGTCCTCGGGATTCCTGTCCAGCACCATGCGGCCCACGTCGATCAGCGGGTAGTCCCCGTGCGGCCAGACCTTCGTCAGGTCGAACGGGTTGAACCGGTAGTCCGCCGCGTCCTCGAACGGCATGATCTGGACCTTCAGCGTCCAGCTCGGCGCGTGCCCGGACTCGATCGACTCGTACAGGTCCTGGCGGTGCAGGTCCGGGTCCGTCCCGGCCAGCTCGTCGGCCTCGGCCTGGGTGAGGAAGTCGACGCCCTGGTCGGTCTTGAAGTGGTACTTCACCCAGAACCGCTCACCGCCGCCGTTGATCCACATATAGGTGTGGGAGCTGTAGCCGTTCATGTTGCGGTACGTCTTCGGGATGCCCCGGTCGCCCATCAGCCAGGTCACCTGGTGCGCCGACTCGGGCGAGAGGGTCCAGAAGTCCCACTGCATGTCGTGGTCCCGCAGCCCCGTGACCGGGTGCCGCTTCTGCGAGCGGATGAAGTCCTGGAACTTGATCGTGTCGCGGACGAAGAAGACCGGGGTGTTGTTGCCGACCATGTCGTAATTGCCGTGCTCGGTGTAGAACTTCAGCGCGAAGCCGCGGGGGTCGCGCCAGGTGTCGGGCGAGCCCTGCTCCCCGGCGACGGTGGAGAAGCGCGCCAGCATCTCGGTGCGCCTGCCCGGCTGGAAGAGGTCGGCCCGGGTGAACTGACTCACGTCGTTGGTGACTTCGAAGAATCCGTACGCGCCACTGCCCTTGGCGTGCACCACCCGCTCGGGCACCCGCTCCCGGTTGAACTGTGCCATCTTCTCGATGAGGTAGTGGTCCTGGAGCAGGATCGGGCCGTCGGGCCCGACGGTGAGCGAGTGTTCGTCGCTCTCCACCGGAATCCCGACGTTGTTCGTGGTGTACGGAGCCTTCCGGGATGCCTGCGTCACGAGCGTCCTCCTGTCGGAGATGAGATCGTCAGGTCGCTTCGTTCACCCCAGCAGTCAACGCCGCCGACACCATGTCGGCAACACGGGACGAGGCCGGGCACCGGCACGTGCAGCGCCGGTACCGGTACCGGCACGGCGCAGCGCCGACACCGTCCGGCACCGGCAGAGTCCGGTGGCACGGTTCAGCGCGCACAGTCCGGCACCGGCCGGTCCGGTACGGGTTCGGCACCGGCACGGTTCAGCGTCGGCCCGCCGGGGCGGGACCGGACGAGTACCCGGTCAGTTCCGGTTCAACTCGAACCAGACGACCTTTCCCGTACTCAGCCGGGTCGCCCCCCACCGCCGCGCCAGCCGGTTCACCAGGAACAGCCCGCGACCGCCCTCGTCCGTGGCCCGCGCCTGCCGCAGCCGCGGAAGCTGCGGCACATCGTCACCGACCTCGCAGCGCAGCACGTCCGTCCGCAGCAGCCGCAGTGTCACCGGCCGTGAGGCGTACCGCACCGCGTTCGTCACGACCTCGCTGACCAGCAGCTCCACGGAGTCGGTCATGTCCTCCATGCCCCAACGGGCCAGCGCCCGCCGGGCGAGGCGCCGGGCCCGGCCCGGCGCCGCGTCCTCCGGCTCCAGGAACCAGTACGCGACATCGCTCGGCGCGATCCCGTCGAACCGCGCGGCGAGCAGCGCGATGTCGTCGTCCCGGTCCCCCGGGCCGAGCATGTCCAGCACCTCGTCGCACAGCGCTTCCAGCGGCGGCGGATGATCAGGTCCGGTCAGCGCCGCGACGGCCGCGAGCTTCTCCCGCAGCTGCTCTATCCCGGTCCAGACGTCCCTGAGCCGCGACTCGACCAGCCCGTCGGTGTACAGCAGCAGCGTCGCCCCGGCGGGCGCGTCCAGCTCCACCGCCTCGAAATCGACCCCGCCCACGCCGATGGGGGCACCCGGCGGCACCCGCAGCACCTCGGCCCGCCCGCCCAGGTGCAGCAGCACCGGCGGCGGATGGCCCGCGTTGGCGATGGTGATCCGGTGCGACACGGGGTCGTAGACGGCGTACAGGCAGGTCGCCATGCGGTCGGTACCGAGCCGCTGCGCCTGCTCGTCCAGATGATGCAGCACCTCCTGCGGCGGCAGATCGAGCCCGGCGAGGGTCTGCGCCGTCGTCCGCAACTGGCCCATGATCGCCGCCGACGTCATGGAGTGGCCCATCACATCACCGACGACCAGGGCGACCCTGCTGCCCGGCAGCGGGATCGCGTCGTACCAGTCGCCGCCCACCCGCGCGGTCTCCGCGGCCGGCAGATAGCGGGACGCGAGCCGTACGCCCGTGGGCCGCGGCAGCGTCTCGGGCAGCATCGTGCGCTGGAGCTCGTCGGCGATGTACGCCTCACGGCCGTACAGCACCGCCTTGTCGATGCCGAGCGCGCTGTGCGTGGCGAGCTGGGCGGCGACCAGCAGATCGTCCGCCTCGAAGGCGAGCCGCTCCGGCCTGCGCAGGAACAGCGCCGCCCCGATCACCCGGCGCCGGCCGCGCAGCGGGGCGAGGATCGCCCGCTGCCCGCTCGGGACCGGCAGATCGTCGCCGAGCAGCTCGGGCAGCGCGGCACGCGCGGCGGGCGCGTCCGCGAACACCGGCCGCACCCCGCGCAGCACCTCGGCGAGCGCGCCGCCGGGGCGCACCTCGCACAGCTCGGCCGTCATCGCCGACAGCTCACTGGGCTCCGGCCGCAGCGCGGACAGGAATCCGCTCTCGGTGTCCCGCTCCTCGGGAATCCGGTCCGTGCGCCGCAGCCGCAGCACGAGAGGCCCGGTCGGCCGCTCGTCGCCGACCGGCAGCGGGTCGCGCAGATAGACGAGGATCGCGTCCGAGAAGGTCGGCACGGTGGCCCGGCACAGCCCCATCACGATCTCGTCGAGGTCTATGCCCCGGGCGATCCGCCGGGTCGCGGCGCCCACGAAACGCAGCCGGTCCCCGTCCCGCCGCATGGGCATGGGGCCGCCCTGCGGCAGGGTCTGCCCGGAACGGCGCTCCTTGCCGCCGGAGGTACGCGACGCCCGGTCCTGCTCGGCGTCCGGCTGGATCGGGATGCCCTCCGGCGCGGGCCGGGGGCGGTGCGGATCGGGCTCGGTCGCCGCGGGCTGCGAGTGCTCCGGACCGGGCCCGGAGGAGGCCGACGGCGAAGGCACGTCCGTGCCCGAGGACGCGGACATGCCGGCGTCGGCGGACACCTGACCGGCGGCCTTGCCGCGCTTGCCGCGCGGCGTGGCCTTACCCGGACTCCTCGGTGCGTCGCCCGTGCGGGCCTGAACCGGTAACGCGCCGGAACCCGGCAGCTGGGACGGCTGCTCCGAGGTACGCAGGAGCGCCCCGCGAGGGTCCGCGGGGGCGGGCGGCCGGCCGGCGCCGCTCTGCCGGCGCTCGTGCGAGGTGGGGTGCTCCGTCACGCGTGTCGAATCCATCCGTCCGGGGCTGCGCGCCGTGCGCGCAGTTCGTCCCGCAGCCCCGATACCCGGAATGTGTGCCCCAGGAACGGATTCTGCGTGTCGTCAGGGCCGGGACCGACGGCAGGAACCGCCGTCGCCCGGCACGGTACGGCCCGCGGGCGGCCGGAAACGACCCGTGCCGACAGGAGGGCGGTGGCCGAAGCCCCCGCCCGCACGGCCGTCGTGGCGAGCCCGCGCGGTGCGGCCTGTCCCTGGCCGGCCACGCCGCCGTACGCCTCGTACCCCTCGCTCACGTCCTGCCGCCCCTCGGTGACATATGGTCAAGCCCGGCTCATCCTGCGGGAGTTGTTGCTGCCGTGCGCCCTTGCGGAAGACGATCCTACGGTTGTACCACGGGGGCGCATCAAGGGTCTCATGAGGACACGTGCGCGGGCGTACGGTCCCAGTCATCCGGCAGAGCGGGAACCGGCCAGCCCGGATCGGGCCTCCAGTGCTGCCATCCGTCCGAGAACGGCGCGCCCCAGGCGCGGATCACCTCCACCGCAGACCACCCCGCTTCCCGCACCCGTGCCGCCAGTTGAGCATCCATCAGACCGGCCCGCTGCGCCATGGCGAATTCGTCCTCGTCGAGCCAGCGCCAACTCCTGTCCGGGTGGACCGAGATGTCGAGGAAGTGATCCTCGGAATCCACTCCGCCCGCCCAACGGGCCAGCGGAGCCTCCAGGTTCACGTACCAGTTCTTGAAACGCCAGCCCTGATCCCAGAACAGCCACACCGACCACGCGTCGCCCGGCCGCGCCAGCTTGAGCACCCCGGCCCCGAACCAGCGGTCCCGCCTCACCGCGCGAGGCTTTGTATAGCGCGACTCCAGCGGCTCTCCATGCACCGGCGAACCGTCGGCGAGCACCGGCTTCACACACTCCGTGCCCGGCGCCATCCACACCGCGAGCAGCTCGGCGTCGTCCCGTGCGACCGTCACGGGGCGGCAGATGTGGACGCGCTCTCCGGCGTTCTCCCGGTACCGCCAAAGGATCTGACTCCCGGGCTTCCAGTACGCCGCCGGCCCGCCCGCTTCCGCTCGTCTCACCGCTCCACCCTCTGCCATGACCAGATATTAGGTGCCCAGGGCATACGACGCTGCGGCACGCGTCACGGTTCGCGCCATCGGCGAACTGCTGTTACGGAGCTGTCATCAGGCGTTTCTCCGCGACTGCGGGCTGTTACGGGTGCGTCATCCGCAGGACATCCAACGCCTCGTCCAACTGCTCAAGGGTCAGGTCCCCGCGCTCCACGTACCCCGACTCCAGCACCACCCGGCGAATCGTCTTGCGCTCCGCCACCGCCTTCTTCGCGACCTTGGCGGCCTCCTCGTACCCGATGTACTTGTTCAGCGGTGTCACCACCGACGGCGACGACTCCGCGTACTCCCGGGCCCGCTCGCGGTGCGCGACGATCCCGTCGACGGTGCGGTCGGCGAGCAGCCGCGAGACGTTCGCGAGCAGCCGGACCGACTCCAGGACGTTCTTGGCGATCACCGGCAGCATCACGTTGAGCTCGAAGTTCCCGGCCGCGCCCGCGACGGCGACGGTCGCGTCGTTCCCCGTCACCTGGGCGGCGACCATCAGCACCGCCTCGGGAATCACCGGGTTCACCTTGCCCGGCATGATCGAGGACCCCGGCTGGAGATCCGGGAGGCTGATCTCGGCCAGCCCGGTGCGCGGCCCGGAGGCCATCCACCGCAGATCGTTCGCGATCTTCGTGAGCCCCACGGCGATGGTCCGCAGCTGCCCGCTCGTCTCCACGATCCCGTCGCGCGCCCCCTGCGCCTCGAAGTGGTCGCGGGCCTCGGTCAGCGGCAGCCCGGTCGCCCGCGCCACCTCCGCGATCACCGCGGCGGAGAACCCGGGCGGCGTGTTGATCCCCGTCCCCACGGCCGTCCCGCCGAGCGGGAGTTCGGCCAGCCGCGGCAGCGAGGCGTGGAGCCGCTCGACCCCGTACCGCACCTGGGCCGCGTACCCCCCGAACTCCTGGCCGAGCGTCACCGGCGTCGCGTCCATGAGGTGCGTGCGGCCCGACTTCACGACATCGGCGAACTCCCGCGACTTGCGCTCGAGCGAGGCGGCGAGATGCTCCAGCGCGGGCACGAGGTCGCGGGTCACGGCGGCGGTCGCGGCGATGTGGATCGAGGACGGGAACACGTCGTTGCTCGACTGCGACGCGTTCACCTGGTCATTGGGGTGGACGTCCCGGCCGAGACGCTCGGTGGCGAGCGTGGCGATGACCTCGTTGGCGTTCATGTTGGAGGACGTCCCGGAGCCCGTCTGGAAGACGTCGATCGGGAACTGCGCGTCCCAGCGCCCCTCGGCGACCTCCGCGGCCACCTCCTGGATCGCCTCCGCGACGTCCTTGTCGATCACGCCCAGCTCGCCGTTCACCTTCGCGGCGGCGGCCTTGATCCGGGCGAGGGCCTCGATGTGCGCGCGCTCGATGCGCTGTCCCGAGATCGGGAAGTTCTCCACGGCGCGCTGCGTCTGCGCCCGCCATTTCGCGTCCACGGGAACCCGCACCTCACCCATGGAGTCGTGCTCGATCCGGTACGCGCCTTCGCCCTGGCCGTCTGCCATTGGTGACACCTCCATGGGGGACAGCATCGCGGAGCCCGCCGCTGTTCCCGCCCGGCGCGCACGAGGCGTTCCGCCGGGCGGCCCGGCACCGGTGCGGCCCAGGACGGACGAACGGCCGCCCGGTGGGCGGCCGTTCACCTGACTCGTACGGTGTCACACACGAGGGCTCCCCGTGCGGCGTCACCCGGAGGGAGTACGCCGCACGGGCCGGCACTAGGCCAGCCCCGGACCCCGCACCGGGATCGTCGTGAAGGTCGGGGCGGGCGCGGGATCCTGGAAGAAGTCGTTGCCCTTGTCGTCGACCACGATGAAGGCCGGGAAGTCCTCGACCTCGATCTTCCAGACGGCCTCCATGCCGAGCTCCTCGTACTCGACGACCTCGACCTTCTTGATGCAGTCCTGGGCGAGACGGGCGGCCGGGCCGCCGATGGAGCCGAGGTAGAAGCCGCCGTGGGTGTCACAGGCGTCCGTGACCTGCTTGCTGCGGTTGCCCTTGGCCAGCATCACCTTGGAGCCGCCCGCCGCCTGGAACTGCTCGACGTAGGAGTCCATGCGGCCGGCGGTCGTCGGGCCGAAGGAGCCGGACGCGTAGCCCGCGGGGGTCTTGGCCGGGCCCGCGTAGTACACCGGGTGGTCCTTCAGGTACTGCGGCATCTCCTCGCCCGCGTCCAGCCGCTCCTTGATCTTCGCGTGCGCGATGTCGCGCGCCACGACGAGCGGGCCGGAGAGCGAGAGGCGGGTCTTGACCGGGTACTTGGTGAGCGCGGCGAGGATGTCGTCCATCGGCTGGTTGAGGTCGATCTTCACGACGTCACCGGCCTCGTCCAGATGCTCGTCCGTGGTCTCCGGCAGGAAGCGCGCGGGGTCGGTCTCCAGCTGCTCCAGGAAGACGCCCTCGGCGGTGATCTTCGCGACGGCCTGGCGGTCCGCCGAGCAGGAGACGGCGATGGCGACCGGGCAGGACGCGCCGTGGCGGGGCAGACGCACCACGCGGACGTCGTGGCAGAAGTACTTGCCGCCGAACTGCGCGCCGATGCCGATCCTCTGGGTCAGCTCGAAGACCTTCTCCTCCAGCTCCTTGTCCCGGAAGCCGTGCCCGAGCTCGGAGCCCTCGGCCGGAATCCCGTCCAGGTAGTGCGCGGAGGCGTACTTCGCGGTCTTCAGCGCGTACTCGGCGCTCGTGCCGCCGACGACGATCGCCAGGTGGTACGGCGGGCAGGCGGCCGTACCCAGGGAGCGGATCTTCTCCTCCAGGAACTTCATCATGGAGCCCTCGTTGAGGACCGCCTTGGTCTCCTGGTAGAGGAACGACTTGTTGGCGGAGCCGCCGCCCTTCGCCATGAACAGGAACTTGTAGGCGCCGCCGTCGGTGGCGTACAGCTCGATCTGCGCCGGCAGGTTCGAGCCCGTGTTCTTCTCGTCCCACATGGTCAGCGGGGCCATCTGCGAATAGCGCAGGTTCAGGTTCAGGTAGGCGTCGTAGATGCCGCGCGAGAGGGCCGCCTCGTCGCCGCCCTCGGTGAGCACGTTCTGGCCACGCTTGCCCATGACGATCGCGGTGCCGGTGTCCTGGCACATGGGCAGGACACCCGCGGCCGCGATGTTCGCGTTCTTCAGCAGGTCCAGGGCGACGAACTTGTCGTTCGCCGAGGCCTCCGGGTCGTCGATGATGCGGCGCAGCTGGGCGAGGTGCGCGGGCCGCAGGTAGTGCTGGATGTCGTGGATGGCCTCCGTGGCGAGCTTGCGCAGCGCCTCCGGCTCCACCTTGAGGAACGTGCGCCCGTCGGCCTCGAAGGTGGAGACACCCTCGGAGGTCACCAGCCGGTACGGGGTGGTGTCCTCTCCCTGGGGGAGCAGATCGGTGTACGCGAACTCAGGCATCTCGGCCCATTCCTCACTCGACAGACAGCTTTTGGGGCTCGGTCGCCTCGGGCGCGCCCCTTCGGCTCACTCGCCGGAGGCCGGCCGTCATCGGCAGCATCCACCAGCGTAGAACCTGGCAGGGACACCGAGGCTGTGAGGTAAGGCTCAGTTCGGGCACCGGACCGACGGCCCGGAGGGGTGGCGGGTTTTCCGCGGGCGGCGGACGAGGGGTAGTCGCGATCTATCGCGTTTGGGTACGCTGTTGTCGTGGACCTTCAAAAGAGCCCCGACGCGAACCCCGCCACGGCGGCGAAGCCGGCCGAGCTGCGTGCCTCCGACGCCGACCGCGACCGGATCACCGACATCCTGCGCGAGGCCGTCGCCGAGGGGCGCCTGACCGCGGAGGAGCATGCCGAGCGGGTGGAGGGCGTGCTGGCCACCAAGACGGTGGGTGAGCTCGACCAGTTCGTCCGGGACCTGCCCGCCGCCCACACCGGCCGCGCGACCTCCGGGTACGCCTCCGCGCCCAACCGCCCCACCCAGGGCGCGATCCCGGTGGAGGCCGACGAGAACGTGGTCGCGGTGTTCAGCTCCGCCGTCCGCAAGGGCCGCTGGCGAGCCGGCCGGCGCATCCACGCGTACTCGGTCTTCGGCAATGTCGAGATCGACCTGAGCGAGGCGATCTTCGAGTACCAGCAGGTAGTGATCAAGGCGATCTCGGTCTTCGGCAATGTCGAGATCTTCGTCCCGGAGAATGTCTCGCTGCGGGGCAGTGGCGGGGGTGTGCTGGGCAACTTCGAGGTGGACACGCTGGATTCGGGCGACCCCGACGCGCCCGTGGTCTACATCGACGGCCTCGCCGTCCTGGGCAACGTCGAAGCGAGGCCCAAGCGCGGCAAGCTGATCGCGGACATCCTCGACCGGGTCACGAGCCGGGTCAACGAGCGGGTGGCGGACCGGCTGGACCGGGGTTTGCGCAAGCACCTGGACCGTTGACGCCTGTGAACGCGCGGACGGCGGACGCGGGGTGGTCCGGCGCGGGGTGGTCCGGTGGCGAACGATCGATCATGCCCGAGAACGGCCGGGCTTCGGAACGCAGTGCATAGGCGCGCGCACAGCGGGTAGGGCTTGCTGCATCGTCTCTTGGAGGGCGCTGTGGAACTTTCCGTGGTGCCCGGCACGCTCGCGAAGCCGTCGTCAGGAGTAGACCGTGCTGCAACCGCCGCATCAGTCCCTGCAGGTAGCTGCCGTTCCGGCCCAGCGGGCGCCAGTGCGGGACAGGGATCAGGAAGCGCCATGGCACACGGAGGCGGTGTGCCGGCGCGACGAAGCCGGCCTGTTCTTCGCCCCCTCCAAGGAGCCGACCGCTTCCCGGCTCTCCCGTGAGGAGGCCGCCAAGCGCGTCTGCGGCCGCTGCCCGGTCATGGTCGAGTGCCGCGAACACGCGTTGCTGCAACCCGAGCCGTACGGCGTCTGGGGCGGCCTCACCGCCGCCGAGCGCCGCGTCGTCCTCGCCAGGCGCCGCCGCCGCGACCTGGAACTCCAGAAGGCCGCCCGCGGCACGATAGCCGCGGCCGGCTGACCACCCGCGGTAAAGCCGGACCGGCCCCCGCACGCAGGGGGCGATCGGCACACGCACCCGGAATCCGGGCCGACAACGGGCCTCGGCACCGGCCGACTCGCACGAGTACGGCTGCCGGGCTCGCCCGCGCACACGGGAGCCGACTGGCTCCCGGGCAGGGATGCCGGGCCACCGAGCGGTTCTCGGTGCCGGCTGACTCGCTCGGCGTATGGCTGTGGGGCTTGCTGGCGCGGGTGTGGGAGTCGACTGGTTTCCGGGCGGGGATGCCGGGTCGTCGAGCGGTTCTCGGTGCCGGCTGACTCGCTCGGCGTATGGCTGTGGGGCTTGCTGGCACGGGTGCGGGAGTCGACTGGTTCCCGGGCGGGGATGCCAGGCCGTCGAGCGGTTCTCGGTGGCGGTCGACTCGCACGGCGTATGGCTGCGGGGCTCGCCCGCGCGCATGAGGGAGTCGACCTGGTTCCCGCGCCTGAAAGCCGGGCCGCCGACGGGTCCCGGTGCCGGTCGACTCGCACGCCCTATGGCTGCCGGGCTTGCCCGCGCGCGGGGGAGCCGGGCTGACAGGCGGGCCTCGACGTCGGATGCCGGTCGGCACGAGCGCAGGAAAAGGGGCGCCCCTCCGCACAAGGGGCGCCCCTTTCGCGCCTCGCGGCGCCCGGCCGCGTTCGGCCGGCGGTCCTACTTGGCGCGATCGAAGTCGATCGCGCTGTACGCACGCAGCTTGCTCAGCCGGTGCTCCGACGTGATCTGGCGGACCGTTCCGGACTTGGACCGCATCACGATCGACTCGGTCGTCGCGGTCTCGGAGCGGTAGCGCACTCCACGCAGCAGCTCGCCGTCGGTGATTCCGGTCGCGACGAAGAAGACGTTCTCGCCGGAGACCAGGTCGCTCGTGGTCAGGACGCGGTCGAGGTCGTGCCCGGCGTCGACCGCCCGCTGCCGCTCCTCGTCGTCCTTGGGCCACAGCTTGCCCTGGATGGTGCCGCCGAGGCACTTGACGGCGCAGGCCGAGATGATGCCCTCGGGCGTGCCGCCGATGCCGAGCAGCAGATCGATGCCGGTGCCCTCGCGCAGCGCGAGGATGGAGCCTGCGACATCGCCGTCGGAGATCAGCTTGATGCGGGCGCCGGTGTCCCGGATCTCCTTGATGATGCCGTCGTGTCGCGGCCGGTCGAGGATGACGACGGTGACGTCCTCGGGCGTGACCCGCTTGGCCTTGGCGACCCGGCGGATGTTCACCGATACGGGGGCGTTGATGTCGACGAAGTCGGCGGCCTCCGGGCCGGTGACCAGCTTGTCCATGTAGAAGACCGCGGACGGGTCGAACATGGTGCCGCGGTCGGCGGCGGCCAGCACGGCGATCGCGTTCGTCATGCCCTTGGCGGTGAGCGTGGTTCCGTCGATCGGGTCGACGGCGATGTCGCACTCGGGGCCGGTTCCGTCGCCCACGCGCTCCCCGTTGAAGAGCATCGGGGCCTCGTCCTTCTCCCCTTCGCCGATGACGACGACGCCGTTCATCGAGACGGTGGAGACGAGGGTGCGCATGGCCCGGACGGCGGCGCCGTCGGCGCCGTTCTTGTCGCCGCGGCCGACCCAGCGGCCCGCGGCCATCGCGGCGGCCTCGGTGACGCGGACGAGTTCGAGGGCGAGGTTCCGGTCGGGGGCTTCCGACGGGACTTCGAGTTCGGAGGGCAGATGATGCTCGGTCATCGACACGCACCTTTCTGATACGACGACGGCCGGATGAGGGTGATGTCCCGACTCTATCGCCAGGCTTACAAAATGAGCAGGGGGGCCCACGGATGAGCAGGCCAGGGCACCTGCGACGATAGGTCCGTGGCAGGTATGAAAGGCAAGCAGTCGGTCCGGGACATGATTCTTTCCCTGGGCCTCATCGGGCTCATGGCGGGCGTTATCTACATCTTCATCCCGCATGACGACTCCAAGCCCGATCTCCAGCGTGTCGACTTCCGGGTCGAGCTGCTGACGGCTCGCCGCGCGGCGAGCTATCCCGTGGCGGCGCCCGAGGGCCTGCCCTCGGCGTGGAAGGCGACCTCGGTGCGGTACGACGGCAGCGAGTTCGACGCCTGGCATCTGGGCTTCCAGGCCCCCGACGGTCAGTACGTCGCGGTCGAGCAGTCCACTCAGCGGCCGGCGGTGTTCATCGACACGGCGAGCCAGGGCGCGCGGCAGACGAAGGCCACCCAGCGCATCGGCGACCGGACCTGGCAGCGCTACGAGGGCGACCACTACGACGCCCTCGTCCTGGAGGGCAAGGGCTCCACGACCGTGGTGACCGGCACCGGGTCGTTCGGCACGCTGGTGAAAATGGCGCAGGCCCTGAAAACGTCGTAGACCCTGCGGCCGCAGATCCCGCGGCCGTAGATCCCGCAGCCGTACAGTCGTAGATCCCGCACACATACGAGAAGGACCCCCCGGTCGTAGCGCCGGGGGGTCCTTCTCATGCGGGTTGCGGGGTCGAACAGTGCTGCAAGTGGTGCAGGTTGTGCAGGTGAAGCCGCTGGTCAGACGGTCGTGATGACCTGGTCGGCCTCCAGGCGCGGGCCGCGCGGGAACCAGGCGTCCTCGCCCGGCTTGCCGATGTTGACGATCATCAGCGGGGTGTGGTCGTCGTCCAGGAACTCCTTCTGGATACCGGCGAGGTCGGCGCCGGTCATCGGGCCCGCGGCGAGACCGGCGGCACGGACGCCGATGATGAAGTACGCGGCCTGGAGCGCGGCGTTCATCGCGGCGCTGGCCTCGCGGACCGGGCGCTCGGAGAAGAAGAGGTCCTTGGCGGCGGGGAAGTGGGGCATGAGCGTCGGCAGTTCCTCGTGGAACTCGTTGTCCGCGGCGAGGATCGCGACCAGCGGGGCGGCGGCGGTCTTCGCCTGGTTGCCCTCGGCGAGGTGCTGCACGAGGCGCTCACGGGCTTCGGGGGAGCGGACCAGGGTGATGCGCAGCGGCGACTGGTTGAAGGCGGTCGGGCCGTACTTGACCAGGTCGTAGATCGCCTGCACCTGCTCGTCGGTCACCGGCTCGTCGGTGAACGTGTTCGAGGTGCGGGCCTCGCGGAACAGCAGGTCCTGAGCGGTGGGGTCAAGGACGAGAGACATGAAGAACCTTCTCGGTATGTGCGGTGGATCCCGGGGGGATCTGCTGGCGAGTACGACAGTACGACGAAGAGGTTTAAATTTCAACGAAAACAGGGGCGTCGTGATCCGCTTCACAGATGCAGGGATCGAAAAGTCGCCTCACCGCGCAGCCGTCCGCGGAGGCTGTCGGCCGCTGTCGGCCGTTACTCCGAGCGGGCCCGTCACTCGGAGCGGCAGGCTATTCGGAATGGCCCGTCACTCGGAGTGGTCCGTTACTCGGAGTGGTCCGTTACTCGGAACCAGAACCAGAACCGGAGCCGGAGCCGGTGTCCTCTTCCTGGGACTCCTCCTCGGCCAGGGCCGCGTCCAGGCGGGCCCGCGCGCCCTCCAGCCAGCGCCGGCACACCTTGGCCAGCTCCTCGCCCCGCTCCCAGAGCGCCAGGGACTCCTCCAGGGTCGTACCACCCGCCTCCAGGCGGCGTACGACCTCGATCAGCTCGTCCCGTGCCTGCTCGTACCCGAGCGCCTCGTCCACCTTGCTGGTCATGCGCCCACCCTATGCATCGACTCGAACCGTGAATTCACCCTCGGCGACCCGCGCCCGCAGCGTCTCGTCCGCCGCGACCTCGGCCGGGTCCCGGACCACATGACCATCGGCTTTCTGAAGCACCGCGTACCCACGCTGGAGCGTCGCGGCGGGGGAGAGGGCCACCACGCGCGCGTGCGTGTGCGTCAGCTCCGAGTCCGCGCGGTCCAGGAGATGCCCGACGGTGCGCCGGCCCCGGTCGAGCAGGGCGGCGACCTGGTCCGCCCGAACGTCGATCATCCGGTGCGGATCCTCTATCGAGGGCCGGGCCAGCGTGTGCGCGAGACCGCGCTCCTCGCGGTCGAGGAACGACTGGACGCAGCGCCGCGCGCGGTCCCGCAGGAACCGCACCCGCTCGTACTCCTCGCCGACGTCCGGCACGACCTTCTTGGCGGCGTCGGTCGGTGTCGACGCCCGCAGGTCGGCCACATGGTCGAGAAGCGGGTTGTCGGGCTCGTGTCCGATGGCCGACACGACGGGCGTACGGCAGGCCGCGACCGCCCGGACGAGTTGCTCGTCGGAGAACGGCAGCAGATCCTCCACGCTGCCGCCGCCGCGCGCCACGACGATCACGTCGACCTCGTCGAGCGCGTCCAGCTCCTTCACCGCCTGCACGACCTGCGGTACGGCGTGGACACCCTGCACGGCGACATTGCGCACCTCGAAGCGGACGGCGGGCCAGCGGTGCCGCGCGTTCTCCAGCACGTCCCGCTCGGCCGCCGACGCACGCCCGCACACCAGCCCGATGAGCTGCGGCAGGAACGGCAGCGCCTTCTTGCGCTCGGCCGCGAACAGTCCCTCGGCCGCCAGCGACTTCTTCAGCTGCTCGAGGCGGGCGAGGAGCTCGCCCACCCCCACCGGCTTGATCTCGGCGGCCCGCAGGGACAGCTGCCCGCGCGGCGCGTACCACTCCGGCTTGGCGTGGACCACCACCCGGGCGCCCTCGCTCACCACGTCGGCGACCGCGTCGAAGACCTGCCGGTAGCAGGTCACGCTCACCGAGATGTCGTACGACGGGTCGCGCAGCGTCAGGAAGACGACGCCCGCGCCGGGGCGCCGCGACAGCTGGGTGATCTGCCCCTCGACCCACACCGCGCCGAGCCGGTCGATCCATCCCCCGATGAGCCGTGACACCTCTCCGACGGGCAGCGGAGCGTCCGCGGACGTGTTGAGAGCCATGCGCCCGAGCGTAGTGGCCACCACCGACAACGCCCGCACGCGCGGCACGGGTCAGGGCGGTCCGGCCCCAGGCGACGTGACTTCGGCCGTCCGGAGCGCCTGTGCGCCCGTGATGCCGGCCCCGGGACAGCCGCTACCCGGCCTCGGACCCGGCCCGCCCCCGCTGGGCGAGCAGCACGACCAGCCCCACCGTCAGCCAGACGAGACCCACCACCTGGGCCGTCCCCGACGCCTCGACGATCACCGCCACGGTGATCGCGGCGCCCAATACGGGCATGAGGACGTGCCGCCACCACACCACGGGACCGCCCCGGTGCCGTACGGCGAACCAGCCCACCACCGACGCGTGCAACAGCGTGAACGCGGTCAGCGCGCCGATGTCGACCACCGAGACCAGCTTGTCGAGGCCGTCGCCGCGGCGCGCCGCCCAGACCGCGGCGACCAGCGTGATCACCGCCGTGCACAGCAGGGCCGCCCGCGGCACCCCGGAGTCGGTCCGCCCCAGCGCCCGCGGCAGCCGCCGGTCGCGGGCCATCGCGAAGACGAGACGTCCGGCCGCGGCCTGCCCGGCCAGCGCCGCGAAGGCCGCGCCGATCGCCTTGCTGACCGCCACCAGGTTGTGCAGCCATGAACCGACGGAGGCGTCCACGGTGTCGTAGAAGGCCGAACCCTGCTTCGCGGGGTCGGCCGCGAGCCGCGCGGACGACAGCGGCTCCAGCAGAGCCACCAGGTAGGTCTGCGCCACGAACAGCACACCCGCCAGGGCCAGACAGAACAGCACGACGCGATCGCCACCTTCTCCGAACCACCCGTGACCTCCTCGGCGAAGGAGGCGATCGCGTCGAAGCCCAGGAAGGAGAGGACGGCGACCGAGACGGCGCCGACGACCGCCGACAGCGCGAACGCGCCCTGTGTCCCGTCACCCGACAGCGGGGACAGCCAGTCGCGGTGCGCCCCGTCGCGCGCGAGCACCACGGCCGCCGACACGACGAAGACAAGAAGGACGGCGATTTCCATCACGAGCACCAGAAGGCCGACCCGCGCCGCCGTGCGGACCCCCCAGAGGTTGAGGAACGTCGTGACGACGACGGCGAGCGTGGTCCACACCCACCGGGAGACCTCCGGGACCAGCGAGTTCATTGCGATCCCGGAGAACAGATAGGCCACCGCCGGAATGAGCAGATAGTCCAACATCACCATCCACCCCGCGATGAACCCGGCCTCCTTGCCCAGCCCCGCGCGCGCGTAGGCGAACACCGAACCCGCCCGGGGGACCACCCGGACCATCTGGGCGTAGCTGAAGGCGGTGAACGTCATGGCGACCGTGGCGACGACGTAGACGAGCGCGACCGCCCCGTGAGACTTCGCGTCCAGGGTCCCGAAGACCCCGACCGGCGCCATCGGGGCGATGAAAAGCAGCCCGTAGACGACCAGGTCCCGGAAACCGAGACTGCGCCGCAGTCCGTGCCCGGCCGAGTCCGTACCGGCGGTGGCCTGCGTGTCGGCCATGGTGTGCCTCCCGAGGATCGCGCCAGCTCCGCCCCTTCGGCTCCCCACAGTCTCTCCGAGGAAGCGATCACCGACCTCTCCAAGGAGGCCGGCCTCTCCGAGGAGGCGATCCTTGACCTGTCGGGCGCGGCCTTACGATGGGGGGCATGACTGCTTCGCCTGGCCGCCGTGTCCTGCTCGCCGCCCCCCGTGGCTACTGCGCGGGCGTGGACCGCGCCGTGATCGCCGTCGAGAAGGCCCTTGAGCAGTACGGGGCCCCGATCTATGTCCGTCACGAGATCGTGCACAACAAGTACGTCGTGCAGACCCTGGAGAAGAAGGGCGCGATCTTCGTCGAGCAGACGGCGGAGGTCCCCGAGGGGTCCATCGTCATGTTCTCGGCGCACGGCGTGTCCCCCGTCGTGCACGACGAGGCCGCCGCCGGCAGGCTCGCCACCATCGACGCGACGTGCCCGCTGGTCACCAAGGTCCACAAGGAAGCCGTCCGCTTCGCGGGCGAGGACTTCGACATCCTCCTCATCGGGCACGAGGGCCACGAGGAGGTCATCGGCACCTCCGGAGAGGCACCCGACCACATCACCCTGGTCGACGGCCCCGAGGATGTCGCCAAGGTCGAGGTCCGCGACCCCTCCAAGGTGGTCTGGCTCTCGCAGACCACCCTCTCGGTCGACGAGACCATGGAGACGGTCGACGCCCTGAAGGAGAAGTTCCCGCTGCTCATCTCCCCGCCGAGCGACGACATCTGCTACGCCACGCAGAACCGCCAGCTCGCCGTGAAGCAGATGGGCGCGGAGGCCGAGCTGGTCATCGTGGTCGGATCCCACAACTCCTCGAACTCGGTGCGTCTGGTCGAGGTCGCCAAGCTCGCCGGCTCCCGCGCGGCCTACCTCGTGGACTTCGCCGACGAGATCGACGAGGCGTGGCTGGAGGGCGTGAGCACGGTCGGCGTCACCTCCGGCGCCTCCGTCCCCGAGATCCTCGTCGAGCAGGTCCTGGAGTTCCTGTCCGGGCGCGGCTTCGAGGACGTGGAGATCGTCAAGGCCGCCGAGGAGTCCATCACCTTCTCGCTGCCCAAGGAGCTGCGCCGCGATCTGCGCGCCGAGGCGGCCGCCCTGGTGGAGCAGCGCACCGGTGGTACGCCCGGGAAGTGACGGTCAGTCGTACGACGTAACGTGGGTCCATGAAGATCTTCGGTGTGGACATTGGCGGATCCGGGATCAAGGGTGCCCCTGTGGACCTTGATCGCGGGGACCTGGCGGAGGAGCGCTTCAAGGTGCTGACTCCGCAACCCGCGACGCCCGACGCGGTGGCCGACGGCGTGAAGGAAGTCATCGGTCACTTCGGCTGGACGGGCCCGGTGGGCATCACGTTCCCCGGTGTGGTGACCGGCGGTTCCACCATCCGTACGGCGGCCAATGTCGACAAGGCCTGGATCGACACCGACGCGCGCGCGTTGCTCGGTGACCGGCTGGGCGGTCTGCCGGTGACCGTGCTGAACGACGCGGACGCGGCGGGTGTCGCCGAGATGGAGTTCGGCGCCGGGAAGGGCCGCAGGGGCACGGTCATCCTGCTCACCTTCGGCACCGGCATCGGCAGCGCCCTCTTCATCGACGGAGAGCTGGTCCCGAACACCGAGCTGGGGCACCTGGAGCTGCATGGCCACGACGCCGAGAAGCGGGCTTCCACCAAGGCGAAGGACGACAACGAACTGACCTGGGAGCACTGGGCGCGCCGCGTCACCAAGTACCTCGCCCATGTCGAGATGCTCTTCTCCCCGGAACTCTTCATCATCGGCGGCGGCGTCAGCCGCAAGGCCGACAAGTTCCTGCCGCTGATCGAGGACATCAAGGCGGAGATCGTCCCGGCGCAGCTCCAGAACAACGCGGGGATCGTGGGCGCGGCGATGCGAGCGGCGAAGCTCGCTCAGTAGCGGCGCGGCCGCCCGCGAGGGCACGGGCGGGCGACGGTACGAGGGTCAGTGGGCCTGCCTGCCGGGCGGCAGGCCCCGCGCCGCCGCCCGCCGCCGGGCGGCCCGGCGGCTCATCACGCGGACCCTGCGGACGGTCACGACGAGGACGGCGACCAGTGTCCCGCCGTACAGCCAGCCGGCCTGGAGGGCGAGGCCCGTGACCAGGCCCATGAGGTGGCCGCCGAAGCCGCCTCCGCTGTCGTAGGTGATCGGCAGCATCCCGAAGGCGAAGGCGATCGGTACGACCACGGGGGCGGTCACCAGGTCACCGGGCCGCACCCACAGCGCGGTCAGCACGCACACCGGCAGGAACAGCACTCCGTACACCGTGGGCGATCCGCCGAACAGCAGGTGGTCGAGGCAGGCGAGCGCGAACATCGTCGCGCCGCAGAACAGCCCGCCGCCGAGCCCGGTCAGCCTGGGACGCGACGTCCGGCGCGTCTCCCGGACGCCCATGGGTGCGGGCGGCCGCGCCACCGGGGCGTCCCGTCGGACACCGCCGCCCGCGGCCCGCCCGGCCTGTGCCGGAACGGGTGCGCCGCGTCGCGGTCTGTACTGAGGGGGACGCGTCCTGTGTTGCTCCACTGGACCAACTTAGGTCGTTTTATGTGTGGAATGGCTCATCGGACACGCCGGAGACCAGCCGAAGGCGAGGCCGTGGAAAGAGCTTGGCCATGCGTTCGATACCTCGCGGGTCGGGGCCGGGTCACGCCGTAGACTGGTGGATCGGCCCGCTCTCCTGGAGGGCCCTTCGCCCATCCTCTCGTACGGGAAGTCGCAACGTGTCGCTCACGATCGGAATCGTCGGTCTGCCCAATGTCGGCAAGTCGACCATGTTCAACGCCCTGACCAAGAACGACGTGCTCGCGGCCAACTACCCGTTCGCCACGATCGAGCCGAACGTCGGCGTGGTCGGTGTCCCCGACGCCCGGCTCACCAAGCTGGCCGAGATCTTCGGTTCGCAGAAGATCCTCCCGGCGACCGTCGACTTCGTCGACATCGCGGGCATCGTGAAGGGTGCCTCGGAGGGTGAGGGCCTGGGCAACAAGTTCCTCGCGAACATCCGCGAGTCGGACGCGATCTGCCAGGTCATCCGCGCCTTCAAGGACGAGAACGTCGTGCACGTCGACGGCAAGGTCTCGCCCAAGGACGACATCGAGACGATCAACACCGAGCTGATCCTCGCCGACCTCCAGACGATCGAGAAGGTCCTGCCGCGCCTCCAGAGGGAGTCGCGCATCAAGAAGGACATCGGCCCGAAGGTCGCGGCGGTCGAGGCGGCCCAGGCGATCCTGGAGAAGGGCGAGACCCTCTTCTCCGCGGGCATCGTCCAGGGCTCCGGCAACGAGGAACTGCTGCACGACCTGCACCTGCTCACCACCAAGCCGTTCCTGTACGTCTTCAACGTCGACGAGGACGAGCTGGTCGACGACGCCTTCAAGGCCGAGCAGAGCGCCCTGGTCGCTCCGGCCGAGGCGATCTTCCTCAACGCCAAGCTGGAGGCGGACCTCGCCGAGCTCGACGAGGAGGACGCGAGGGAGCTGCTGGAGTCGGTCGGCGTAGAGGAGCCCGGCATGGCGACCCTGGCCCGCGTCGGCTTCAACACCCTCGGCCTGCAGACCTACCTGACGGCAGGCCCCAAGGAATCCCGCGCCTGGACGATCAAGAAGGGCGCCACCGCCCCCGAGGCCGCCGGTGTCATCCACACCGACTTCCAGAAGGGCTTCATCAAGGCCGAGGTCATCTCCTTCGCCGACCTGGTGGAAATGGGCTCGGTCGCCGAGGCCCGCGCCAAGGGCAAGGCCCGCATGGAGGGCAAGGAGTACGTCATGCAGGACGGAGACGTGGTGGAGTTCCGCTTCAACGTCTGAGCGGATGAAATAACACCACGCCGCTGACGTGGCAAACATGCAGGTCAGAAGGGGTCGGGCTCAGTCGAGTCCGACCCCTTCGTCGTCACCGTGCTGGATGGGTGCTGGATGTTCTGACGTGGGGTCAGCGGCAATCAGGTTTCGTAAACAGTGGACCGGTGTCCCACGTGAACGACCCAGACCACCAACTCTCCGTTGTCGATCGTGTAGACGACGCGATAGTCGCCGACGCGCAGACGGCGTCGTTCGGGCTGGGACACGAGTGCGGTGGTGTTGAAGCCGAGGGGGTCGGTCTCCAGCTCGGTCAGTTTGGCCAGGATGCGCAGTGCCGTGTCGCGGGGGATCTTCCGAAGCTCGGCCTGCGCCTCGGGGCGGAAGACGGTTCGGTACTCACTCACCGCGCGCCAGCGTCTCCCTCATGATGTCCTCGATCGGGATACCGGGAGCCGGGTTGGCCATGCGCTCGTCGATGATCCGGTTGATCTCGCGCTCTTCCCATTCCTGGTACTTGCGCAGCACCTCGATGGAGACCACGGCGGCGACTTCCTTGCCCCGGCGCGTGATCACCGTGGGTACGTCGTGGCGGTCCGCGCGCTCCACGACCTCGGCCAGATGTGCGCGCACGTCGCGGATGGACTCTATGGGCAGCGGCTGCGTCATGCACACAAGCGTACCGAGTGTCCCATGTGTACACAACTGATGGCGCCCGGCCCGCTTGTTGGCGGGTCGGGCGCAGACGCCCGTCCGTGGGGAATCCTCGTCTGCGAAGTGCTGTGGCTGACGGCCGACCTGGATGGAGTGGCTGTGGCCGGTGCTTCAGACCTTGACGACCTCTACGGAAGGGCCGCACAGGAGCGTCAGGTCCTCGGGGGCGGAAGTGAGGGCGGTGACCGGCTGGTGCGCGTTGCGGGCGATGACGGCGAAGGCGGCGTCGATGGCGTACTCGCTGTCCCCGGTACTTCCCCGCGCACTCCGCCGGTCGCGGTCTCCCGTTGCGGGGTGGCCGATGATCCGCCGCTGACCGCGCACTGGGGACCGGAGGACCTCGTTCGGCATGGCAGCCCCGAGAGCGGAGCTCCGCAGGGCCCCGAGAACGTCCGTCGGAGCCCCGTGTGCGCGGTGGGAGGATGCGGGGAGGGCGAGGAGGGGCGGGAAATGTGGGGCGTGGTGAGCGGGACACGGTCGCGCGGGGAGCGCGACTGCTCGAGGCGGCGCGGACCGTGGTCGGTGACCACGGAACGGCGGTGGAGGCGGTACGGGCGGCACTGAAGCCGATCCACGACGCGGCGGTCAAGCGGGAGCTGGACGCCATCCCTGTCGCCCGGCTGCAGGACGTCACCGAAGGGCGGCTGCGGCTGGGGAGCGTCGAGAAGAGCAGGCTGCGCACCGTGGGCAGTGTCCTCGAAGCGGGCCCCTACCGGTTGCGGCAGATTCCCGGTGTGGGGCAGCGCACCGTCGACCAGATGCTCGCCGCCGCCCGTCGGCTCGCCGAGGTCGTGCACGAGACCGTGGCCGTCCACATCGACGTGGACCGGCCGGAGCCGAGCACCACCGCGCTCGTCATGGCCCTGCACGTACTGGTGGAGGCCGGCCCGGACGTTCGTCGTGCGGTCGGTCAGGCCGCCGTCCTGTCGGAACGGCTCGGTCCGTTGCTCGCCGACGCCAGGCCCGCCGCCGGACGGTTCCGGATGCTTCTGGCGGGCCAGGAGAAGAAGACTCGCGCGTTGGCCGCGGTCACCGAGATCCGGTCGCTGGTGGACGAGGCGGAGCGGGCGGGCCTGCCCGGGCTGTTTGCCCAGACATCGGTGGACCTGCTCCGAGGGCCTTCGTCCGACATCGCGGCCTGGGTGGACTTCGAATTCCGTTCCGCCGAGTACTACAGCCTGCTCGCCGAGATCTCCGAGCGGCTGCCGGACCCGGCCGCCGCAGAGGGCTTCCTGCCGGACGAGATTGCCGAGCGGGTGCGGACACAACACCTCGACGACGCCCACCGGCGGGTCTCCCTGCGCGGTTACCAGGCGTTCGGCGCGCAGTTCGCGCTTGCCCAGCGCAAGGTGATACTCGGCGACGAGATGGGCCTCGGGAAGACCATCCAGGCGATCGCCGTGCTGGCACACCTGGCCGGCGAGGGACAGAGCCACTTCATGGTCGTCTGCCCGGTGAGCGTCCTCGTGAACTGGACACGGGAGATCGAGGCCCGCAGCGCGCTTCGGGTCATGGTGCTCCACGGTCCCGATCGGCACCATGCGCTGGCCGACTGGAAAGGGCGGGGCGGGGTCGCGGTGACCACGTTCGACGCGCTGCGCGGCTTTCCCGCGCCGGGCGCCGGGGAGGTCGGACTGCTCGTGGTCGACGAAGCGCACTTCGTGAAGAACCCGAAGGCCAAGCGGTCGCAGGCGGTCGCCCTGTGGGCGGAGCGTTGCGGTCGCGCCCTCTTCATGACCGGAACCCCGATGGAGAACAGGGTCATGGAGTTCCGCGACCTGGTCCGGATGCTCGACGGCGATGTCGCGGACTCCCTGGGCGAACGGGACGCGTTGGCCGGATCGGTCGCCTTCCGCAAGGCCGCGGCCCCGGTCTACCTGCGACGCAACCAGGAGGACGTGCTGACCGAACTCCCCAGTCTCCAGCGGACCGACGAGTGGGAGGAGCTGACCGCGTCGGACGAGGAGGCATACCGCGAAGCCGTGCGCGCGGGCAACTTCATGGCGATGCGCAGGGCCGCCTACATGCGCCCCGAGAAGTCGGCCAAGCTGGACCGGCTCCGGGAGATCGTCCAGGAGGCCGGCGAGAACGGGCAGAAGACGGTGGTCTTCTCCAATTTCAAGGACGTACTGAGCGTGGTGAAGGAAGAACTCACGGCTGGAACCACCGACGGCACTCCACTGTTCGGTCCGCTCGCGGGGGGTGTCCCGGCCGGGCGGCGGCAGCAGATCGTCGACGACTTCGCCGGCGTCTCGGGCCCCGCGGTGCTCCTCGCGCAGATCCAGGCGGCGGGTGTCGGCCTCAACTTGCAGGCCGCCTCGGTCGTCGTCATCTGCGAACCCCAGATCAAGCCGACCATCGAACACCAGGCGGTGGCCCGGGCCCACCGTATGGGCCAGGTCAGGCCGGTTCGTGTGTACCGTCTCCTCGCCACCGGGGGAGTGGACGAACGCATGGTGAAGATGCTGGAGGACAAGACCCGCCTCTTCGACGCCTACGCCCGCCGCAGTGCCGTGGCCGAAGCCACCCCGGACGCGGTCGACGTGTCGGACACCGAGCTGGCACGCCGGATCGTCGAGGAGGAACAGGCGCGTCTGGGCATGACCGTGTGAGCCAGGGTGCTGTGGTGGCGCTCTGATCGACCGGGGTCATCGACCGGGGTCAGGGACTCTGCCGGGCGGCTGAGTGGATCGCCGGGCGGGCCGTGTTCGGGTAGTCGGGCGGAGTCGCCCAGCCGAGGAGGATTCCGGCGACGGTCGCGAGCGGGCGGGAGTGGATCTTCAGGGCGAGGGTTTCGAGGAGCCGGAACGTCGTGTAGTACAGGCCGGTGAGGAGCGCGGTGACCGCGCTCGCCACCGAAGCCGAACTGAACTCGACGCCGATGCGGACCAGCAGGGTCAGCGCAAGCCCCGCGACGATCGGTACGACGGTGCGCATGAAACTGGCGAAGAGGTTCACGGGAATTCCTGTCTCACGGGTCAGGATGCGGGGTTCAGGACGTGGGGTTCAGGACGCGGGTTCAGGTCGGTGGGTTCAGGACGTGGGGTCGAGGTGGATGACGACCTTGCGCACGGCCGCCTCGATCGCCGCGGTGATCGAGGCGACGAGAGCGGCGGCGTCGATGGTCTTGTCGAACGCCGCGATCGTGGTGGTGAGTTGCGCGATGGCCGCGCTGTGAGCAGCCTCGGTCGCCTGCACGAGGCGCACACGGGCGTTGGTGTCCTTGACGTAGGACTCGAGAGCCCAGAACGGATTGGTCTTCACGTCCGGGGCGTCGGCAGGGGCCGAGATCACCCCGTCCATGGTCAGGACCGCCTTCGCCGCGGCGGACGCCACGTTGTCGACGTCCTGCTTCTCCAGCACACCACCGCCGGCGATGAGCTTCGCGGCGACCGCGGCCGCGACCTTGTTGATGTCGTCGGTGGTGAGTGCCATGTCTGTCTCCGTTCCGGCGGCCCACGCGCGCAGCGCGGACTCGCTCAGGTAGCAGATGGATCGGTCGAGGGGAGTCGAGGTGAACTGCCAGAACAGCGGCGACCTGCCGGACGGGCTGGGCCTCGCGTGTGCCTCGGCCCGCGTGTAGGTCGCCGCCCCGGACCAGGGATAGGCGGGATACCAGAGCGGGACGGCGGGAGGCGCGTGGCCGGCGGCCAGGTCGCTCGCCGAGGTGTAGACGCCGACCCGCTGGCCGGGGAACGCGGCTTGTACCCTCGCGATCCAGGCGGTGGCGTAGGTCTGGATCCCGGCCGCCGTGACGCCCGCGTAGTTCGAGCCGTCGGACCTTCGTTCCAGGTCGAGCCAGTGCACGAAGCCCCGGCCCGCGTGCGGTCGTACGGCGGCGATGTAGTTCGCCGCCTCCGCGGCGACGTCCTGGTTGGGCCAGCCGAAGTGGTAGGCGCCGGGTACGAGACCGGCCTCGACGATGCCCTTGATGTGCAGGGCGAAGTGCTCGTCGTGGGTGTGTTCGCCCTCGCTGGCCTTGGCGAAGGCGAAGACCACGCCTTCAGCCTTGCGGGTCTTCCAGTCCTGGGCTCCCTGATAGACGGAGAGATCGATTCCGCGGCATGTGGCCATGGCGGGCCGCCCCCTTTCATGTTGTCGATCGCGTACTGGATGTGCGTGGCGTCCTCGGCCCGCGGCGGTCGCCCGGGGCGGGTGCGATCGCCTCTCGCGATCCCGTCCGCCCGGCGGACGGGATCGCACGTGGCGGCGGGTGACCGCCCCGCGACCGGTCCGATGACGCTGAATGACGCTGACAGGCACCCCGTGACCGGTACGTCACCGCCGCGTCAACTCCCCTGCCGGTACCGCGCCTTCAGCCCAGCCGGTCGCGCGTCCCGGGCACCGGGACCAGGGGGGAGGACGTTCGCGCACCGTCCTTGGCCCGGTACGGGAACATGCCGGCGAAGCGCGCCGAGGGTTCGAGTCCCAGTTCCTCGCGGAGCAGCCGCGAGAACGCCTCGTAGTGCCGTATCGCCTCCACGACGTTGTTCTCGGCCAGGTGCACGGCCACCAGCGCGCAGTGCGCGCTCTCCCGGAGGGGCTCGATCGCGACGCATTTGAGGGCGGCCTCCAGCGCGAGTGCGTAGCAGCCGCGTCGGATGAACCAGGTGCTCAGCGATTCGAGCGCGTGCAGGCGGAGTTGGCGAAGCCGCTCCCGTTCGAAGGAGATCCACTCCTCGTCCCATCCCGGCAGCAGGTCGCCGCCCTCCAGGAGGCCCAGCGGGGGCGGCGCGTCACCCGCGTCGTGCGCGGGGCCGGTCAGGCGCAGGGCCGCCCGGGTGAGGTCGTCGACGTCCACGGACACGCCGTCCGCCAGGTGCAGCGTGTCGCCGTCCGTGCGGACGGCCGGATGCCTGGCGCGGCGGAGCCGCCAGAGTGCCGTACGCAGGCTGCCGTGCGCGTGTTCCTCGGTGACGTCGGGCCAGAGGGTTCCGGCGACGACCGAACGCGTCGCGTGCTTGTGCAGGCCGAGGTAGGCCAGCAGTCGCTGTTCGTTCACCGGGACGGTGATGCTCCCGTGCGCGCCCTCCAGCCGGAATGCGTCGAACAGACGCAGTCTGGCCGTCGCCGCCTGTCCCGACCCTGTCAGGTGGTCTCTCCGTGGCTTCGTGGGTAATTCGTTCCAGACCATCGATCGTTCCTGTTCCCCCGTGTCGAGGCCGCCGGTTGAGCGGCCTGTGTGCCCAGGCGGTTCGCATATGCCCGGGTGGCCAGAGTGAAAGGCCGGAGGCGGTCTGTCACGTGGTGTTCCGCTCAGCGAACCGGACCCTGTACGCCCGCGGTCACGGAATCGCCGACGGATGCCGACTGCCCGCCGAAGCCGCCGAGACCGCCGGGGCGGCCTCGGCGGTCCGCGGCCGGGAGCGTGAGGGGCGGCTCCCGGCCAGGGGCATGCCGTCGTCCGCGCCGTCGGCCCTGGGGGGCCACGGCCGCGGCGCGGGCCGACCGCCGGTGGACAGAGTGAGCCCCTGGCCACCGGCTGTCGCGTCCCGGTCCGGTCAACGGACCGGACCAGGACAGCGTCCGCGCGGCTCGGCATGAGGGGCGGTCCGGCGCGGGAACAGGAAAGCGCGCAGGCCAAGGGCGCAGGTCGGGCGGGAAAGGGTGCAGGTCGGGTCCGGGGTTCGGGACCGGTGACGTGGGGGTGACGGCGTGGTGACGGCCGGCCCTGCACAGTCGGCGGCATGCGACAGCACGGATGCAGGCAATGACCGCCCGGGTCATCGAACCCATGGGCGACGCGGCCCAGTGGGCGGCCGTGGAGCCGGACGGCTCCACTCCGTCCACCGAGGTCACCATCGCCGACGAGACGGTCGTGGTCGGCTACGGCCCCGACCGGCGCGGCGCGAAGGTCTCCGCCACGCCACGGGCCGACGGGCACCGCCTGCGTCGCACTCTCGCACCGGTGGACCTGAGCGGGTTCACCGAACTCCGGCTGTCCGTCCGGGCCGATCGCCCGGCGGGCCACGGCCGTGCCCCGTTCTTCCTCGAACTCCGCCTCGGGTCGGCGGCGACCGCGATCGACGACCCGGCGAACACTTGGCACCGCCTGCTGCCGGTGAGGGCCGCGGGCCGCTGGGAGACCGTGCGACTGAGCCTCGACGACCTCACCGCGGCCGGCGCCCTGGCCGAGATGCAGTTGCGCTGCCTCGGCGGCACGGGATTCACCGCCTACCTCGACGACGTGATCGCGGTCGCGCCGCAGCCGTTCGCCGACGCCGACCGTGCCCTCGCCGTACGGCTGGCCGGTATCGAGATCGGTGGCAGCGCCGTACCCGTGACCGTACGCGCGGCCGGCGAGCCGTCGCCGGTGGCACCGGCACTCGACGTCGTCCAGTTCGACGTGCGCTGCGCGTACGACCGGGTGGTGGACGCCGTCGTCCCCCGTGATTTCACCAGCGCCGGTTCGCGACAGGCGGTTCCCGGCGACCCCTACGACATCGACTACGCCGTCACGCCGGTCGCAGCCACGCGCGGCGACCAGGCGGCTCTGCTCGAAGCGGTGCTGGACCGGCTGTCCCCCGTGGACGAGCTGGTCGCCGACGGCGAGCGGCTGCCCACCCGTCTCGTGTGGATCCCCGGTCCGAACCGGATCGGCGGCTTCCTGACCGATGTCCCCGCCCTCACCTACCGCGTGAGCGTCCGGCGCACCCCGCCGGCCGTCCCGCCGGTCCGCCCGGTCGACCAACTCGCCGTCACCGCAGACCTCTTGGAGACCGTATGAGCACGGCTCTCGCCAACACCCGCAGCCGACCCGTCGAACTGCATCTGAGCTCCGGCGTGGTCGTCGTCGGACCACTCGGCCAAGTGCCCTGCGATGCCGAGGACCTCGATCTCGGCCAGGTCCGATTCCTGTGCCGCACCGGCGTCCTGGTCGCGCACACCGTGTCCGACAAACCGGCCCGCCGCCCCCGCAAGCGCGGCTGAGAGCAAGGAAGGAGAACCCTGCGATGGCCTTCAACATCGGCGTCAACGTCATCGAGACCGACGGCACCGAGGCACCCACGGTCACGGGTGCCGCCGTCTCGGTCGGCGCGTTCAACGTGCTGACCCAACGCGGCGTACCCAACACACCGGTACGGGTGACCAGTTTCGTGCAGTTCGTGGCCCAGTTCGGCAGCTACTTCGCCAGTGGTCTGGGCGCGTACCTGGTGAAGGGGTTCTTCGACAACGGCGGTCAGACGGCGTACGTCAACCGGGTGGTCGACCCGACGCTCAGCGCCGCCGACGCGGTCGCGAGCCGGACGCTGCCCGACACCGGCGGCACCAACGGCACCCTGCGCCTGGAGGCCGGCTATCGCGGACAGGCCGACCCCGGCGCGTGGGGCCGCGGGCTGTCCGTGCGGACGGCGCTCAGCGCGTCGGCGTCCAGCCGGCTGCGCGAGTCGGCACGGGCCACGGTCACCGGCTCCCCGCTCGCCGCCACGGTCAACCTGTCCTCGCCGCCGACCCTGTCGGTCAAGGTGGACGGCGCGAGCGCGCCGACCGCGCTCACCTTCGTCAGCACCGACTTCGCCAACCCGGCGGCCGCCACCCGACAGGAGATCCGCGACGCGATCAACCGGCAGACACACCTGCTGGTCGCCTCGCTCAGCGGCGGCAACGCCCTGGTCCTCACCTCGACCGGCGAGCGGGCCGCGGTCGGCGGCGGCTGGACCGGGCTCCAGGTCACCGCGGACGCGACGGCGCTCGGCTTCACCGTGATGGCCAACCCGGTGCAGGGCACGCCGGTCGCGCTGAGCGCCGGGGGCACCCAACTGGCCCGGCCGGACGGCTTCGACGTGGGCGACGCGATCGTCGTCACCGACAACACCACCACCGCCCGCGTCCGGCTGCTCTCCGTCGACACGGCGAGCGGCGCCGTCACCTGGGCGCCGGACCTGCCCAACCCCGGCGCGTTCACCGACCTGCGCGCGGTCGCCGTATCCAACGCGGAGTTCGACCTGACCATCGCGCGGGGGACCGGTGACGCCGACCACGCCGTCGAGACGTACACCGGGCTGTCCATGGAGCCCGGCGTCGCGAACTACGCGCCCACCGTGCTGAACAACCCGCTCTCCGGGTCGCGTTACGTACGGCTGGTCGATGTCGGCACGCCGAGCCCGGGAGCCGACCGGCCGGCCGCGACGAACGGCTTCCTGTCCTTGCAGGGCGGCGCCGACGGCACTCCCACCGCCACTCACTTCATCGGCGATCCCGCGGCCCGTACCGGCTTCTTCGCGTTCGACCCGTTCGACGTCCAGCTGGTGTGCTGCGAGCGCACCGACACCGCGATCGCCCAAGCGGGCCTCGCCTACTGCGCAGGCCGGGGCGACGCCATGTTCGTCGGCTCCGTCCCGGAGGGCTTCGTGGCCGCCGGGCAGGCCGTCGCGTACGGGCAGGCGCTGCAGACGAAGAAGGCGTACGGAGCGCTGTACGGGCCGTGGATCGTCGTACCCGACCCGATCGGCACCGGGACCGGCCCGCAGATCACGCTCCCGCCGGTCGGGCACGTGCTGGGCGTCTGCGCGCGGATCGAGGCGACCCGCGGGATCTGGAAGGCACCGGCCGGCGACGAGGCCAACCTGCTCGGCGTGCTGGACGTGGAGACCCGCCTCTCCGACGCCGACCACACGGACCTCGTCGTCAACGGCGGCGTCAACGGCATCCGGCCGGTCCCGCGGGCCGGGATCGTGGTGGACGCCTCCCGGACCCTCAGCTCCGACCCGCGCTGGCGCTACGTCAACGTGCGGCTGCTGTTCAACTTCGTCGAGAGCAGCCTCCGTACCGGACTGCGCTGGGCGCGCCAGGAGCCCAACCGCGAATCGCTGTGGAGCGCCGTCAAGTTCGGCACTGTGACCCCGTTCCTGATGGGGCTGTGGCGCCAGGGCGCGTTCGGTACCGGCAGCCCCGACCAGACCTTCAAGGTCACCGTCGACGCCACCAACAACCCGCCGGACCAGGTGCAGCAGGGCCTGCTGCAGGTCCAGGTGCTGTTCTACCCGTCCAGGCCGGCCGAGACGATCGTGATCGTCGTCGGCCAGCAGGCGAGCGGTGCCACGACCAGCGAGGTCTGAGCCCACCGGCGGTCCGCCGGAAGTCACACCGGAACGTCACACCGGACAGTCCCGGCGGATGGTCCCACCACAGGGAAAGTGAGGAGCGGTCATGCCCAGGGTCAACGACTTCGACGAGGGTTACCGGGCCAATGAGTTCGTCCTCGTCATCGAGGGCGTGGAGAGCCCCAGTGTGAGCAAGGTGTCCGGGCTCAGCGAGGGGGAGCTGGACACGATCGAGCAACCGGACGGCGGCAGCGGCCACGTGTACAAACTGGCCGCCGCGAAGATGAAGTTCGAGCCGCTGACCATCGAGCGGCGGGTCGACGGCAGCGCCGACGACAAGCGGTTCCTGGACTGGTTCCAGCAGACGTTCCGCCTCAACGCCCCTCGGCAGGGCGGCTCTTCGGTGCGCAAGAACGGCATGATCGTCAAGCGTCACTTCGGGGATGTCGTCCTGCAGTTCGCCTTCTACGGCGCATGGGTCAAGTCGTCCAAGTTCACCGACCTCGAAGCCGGGTCGACGAACCTCTTCCTGCAGACCATCGTGCTGGAGCACGAGGGCCTGGAACGCGTCTCCTAGGAGCCCGCAGATGACCCTCACCGATACCGCGCCCGGCCGGGCCGGCGTCCGCGAACTGGACGTCACCCTCCCGATCGGCTACGTCGACCACGACGGACAGACGCACCGGCAGGTGACGTTGCGCAAGATGACCGGCCGCGAGGAGGCGCTCCTCGCCGACCCGGCCAACCAGCGCAACGGCGGCCGGCTGGTCACCGCGCTCCTGCACAGCTGTGTCGTGCGGCTCGGCGACCTGCAGCAGGTCCGCCGCGGCGACATCGACGCCATGTACTCGCTGGACCGCAACTTCCTGCTGATCCGGCTGCGCAGCTTCACGTTCGGGCCGGAGCTGAAGGCCGGCTACACCTGCCCGTCCTGCGGCGACCGCTTCGAGCAGAACGAGGATCTGGACACACTGCCGGTGCGCCCGCTCGCCGACGGGGAGCCGCCGCAGGACGTGGTGGTCGAACTCCTCGACGGCTACGTCGACCGCGACGGGTCGGTGCACACCGCGATGACGTTGCGGCTGGCGCGCGGCGACGACGAGGCGGCGGCGGCACCCCAGCTGCGCAAGAACGCGTCGCTGGGCAAGAACGCGCTGCTCGCCCGCTGTCTTCGGTCCCTCGGCGACCTGCCGCCGCACCGGCTGGAGGCGCTCGGCCCGAAGATCCTCGCCGATCTCACCCTGACCGACCGCCGGCTGATCGACCGGGCCTTCAACGACGGAGCGCCGGGCATCGACCTGATCCGCGAGCTGGACTGCCCGGCCTGCGGCCACGAGATGCGGGCCACCTTGGACATGACGAATTTTTTAGTTCTGGAGTGAGTCTCGACCAGCTCCGCCGGGAGGTCTTCTTTCTCGGCTACCACCTGCACTGGCCCTACGGCGAGCTGATGGACATGGCCGCCGGGGACCGGCGCGAGTTCGTGGATCTGCTCGTCGAGCAGATCCAGCGGGAGAACGCCCAGGTCGAGGCGGCCCGCGAGCGGACCTGACCGGAGCACCGGCCGGCCGACCCGCACCGACCAAGTGACCCGCACTGACCACCAGCCGACCCGCACCGACCGGGTCGGACAGCCGACGGAGGGGAGGGCTGACACGATGCCGGTGATCATGCTGCTGCGCGGACTGACCCGCTCGCTGTGCGCGACGGTCCGCACCCTGACGCCGTGGCTGGAGATCGTCGACCACGAGTCGGTGGTCGTCGAGCGCGCCCGCGCCGCGTTCCTGGTGCACTGGTGGGGGTTCGAGACCCCCCTCGCCCGGCTGAACCTGAGCGGGTACATCGTCAACATCGGCCAGATGGAAGAGCAGTTCGCGGCCGCCCAGCGCTCGGTGCCGGTGAGCCAGGGCGGCCCGAACGCCACGGGGTCGCTGCTCGGGTTCGCCGGGAAGATCGTCGGCATGGCGCTCGACCCGCTGTACGCCATGGCCGGAATCCACCTGCTGATGAGGTTCACCGACTTCAGCTGGAAGACGCTGGTCCTCGCGGTGGTGTGGAGGCTGGCCCCGTTCGCGCTCGCCGTCGGCATGGTGGTCGCGCCGGTCGGCACAGCCGTCCTCGTCGGTGGCGGACTGGCCGCCGCGGGCTTCGGTTACGGCCTGCTCGTGGCGCTCGGCGACCGCCGCGAAGTACGCGCCGTCCACGACCTGTTCGGGTCTTTGACCCGGCTGTTCATCGCCGCCCGGGACGTGATCGGCCAGGTGCTCGGCGACCGGATGCGCAACCCGCTCACGGCGGGTCTCGTCATCGTCGGGACGCGGCTCGGGCGGCTGCTCGGCCAGGTGCTCGGCGCCATGGCCTTCCTCGTCGTCCGGGTGGGTCCGGCACTCGCACCCGTCGCCGCGCTGATGAAAGGCCTCGCCCTGCTCGCCGGCGCGGCGGCCGGCGCGATCGGCGAGGTGGTCACCGGCGCGATGTCCTACGCGGACGACGCGCTCTCGGCCGACCGCCTCCTCACCCGGGCGACCGGCGTCCTGCGCGCGCAGCTCACCGTGGCGGGCGCCGCGTTCAGGGACGGTCTCGGTGTCCTGGAGTCCGCGCTGTCGGCGGTGGGCGCCAAGCTGACCGTGGCTACGTTTCCCGCCGAACTCGCCACGTTCGTAGGGGAGTTGATCGCCGGGCATCCGACCGTCCGGGTCGTCACCACACTGCGTACCGAGGCGGGCGTCTTCACGGCCGCCCTGGACGCCGCACCGCCGAAACCCGCCGAACCGTCGTCCGGGCCGAGCCGGCTCGCGCCGCTGATCGCCGCGCTGCCGGAGCTGCCGTCCGTCTCCTTCCCGCCGCTGCCCTCGCTGCCCGACGTCACGGTGCCGCCACCCGTGCCGGTCGCCGCACCGCCCGTCGCACTCCGGGTCCCGGCGGTCCGGATCCCGGCCGTCCGGATCCCGGCCGTCCGGGTGCCGGCCGTCCGGGTGCCGGCCGTGACCGGGTTGGAGCTGCCGGAGCTGCCGCGCTTCCTGAGCGCGCCGGTCGACCTCACGCCGCTGAGGGCGGTGGTCGACCGCCTGATGCCGGCCGAGTTGCGGGGCCCGGTGCGGGAGACGCTGGACAAGCTGCTGTCCAAATTCCCGGTCGCCGAGCTGCCGGAGAGCGGCGTGCTGCGGCCGGTGGTGCACACGCTGCGACTGCGGGTGCCCGACGCCGACCCGGACGACGTGCGCCGCTTCCAGGACGGACTCCTGGCGCGGCTGCGGAAGCAGCCCTACCTGACCGGCGCGGGCGGGTGATGACGATGCCGATCGACTTCGCGACGGCCGCCGCCCGGTTCGCCGGGGCCTTCGCCGCCCAGGAGCAGGCCATGCACGTGGCGCGTCGGGCCGTGCGTCCGGTACTGGAACGCCGGCTGCTGGCCGGGCGGCAGGCCGACCGGGCCACCGCGCGCTTCCCGGTACTGCGGTTCGTCGACGGCGCGGTGACCCTGCGCGTCGTACCGTCGCAGCGCCGTGCGCTCACCCGGACCGCACCCGTGCCGACCCTGGCCGACGCCGGGCTCGCGTTCCTCGCCGGCCTGACCCGGCCGCTGCGGCTCGACGACGCGAACGCGATCCCCGGCCTGCTGGAGCAGATCGTTGCGATCGCCGCCGCGCTCGACGCGTCGGTGTCCGGCGCGTCGCCGCGGCCGGACATGTTCGACAGCTCGGACCTCGTCGCAGTCGCGGTGCTGGCCTTCCGGGCCCTCTCGGAGGCCAGTGTCAAGGGCGGTGAGCTCGAACGGTTCACGAAGCAGATCCAGCCCTTCGTGCCGGTTCCTCGGCCCGGGACGGCACCGCCGTCACCGTCTTCGACCGAGTCGCTGGACGGGATCGCGGCGGGCATCGCCACCGGGATCGCGGTCGTCGTGCTGCTGCCCGGCGCGGCCGAGGCGCTGCTGGGCGTACTCGGCGCGGTGGTCGGGCGCACCCTCCAGCGGCAGCGGCAGGCAGTGCTGGATCTGAGGCGCGACGCGCTGAGCACCGCGTTCGGCCTCTTCGCCGGCCTGACCGGCACGGCGTCGCGACTGGCCCGCGGGATCGCCGGACCGCTCGGCTCGCACCTGGACTTCACGGTGCGCTTCTGGCTGGCGTTCGGCACCGCCCTGGGCACCGGGATCCGTGACTTCGTCGGCGCGCTCGGCTACTCGCTGCGTGGCGTGGTCCGGCTCATGCGGGTGGCGCTGTTCGTCATCACCACCGCGTTCGACTTCAACCTGACCCGCCTGATCCCCTGGATCGGCGGCACGTTCGTGGCGAACGTGGCCGACTTCTCGCTCAACGACCTCCTCGACAAGCCCGGGACCGGACTCAACCGGGCCCTGTACAACGTCCTGTCGGACGTCCTGGACGGGATCGACAAGCGAGTGCGCCGCAGCCCGCTGGTGCTGTGGCCGTACCTGCGCCGGCAGCGCCGCCGCGCCCGGCGGCTCCTGGACGCGCTGTTCGACACGCACGGCCCGGGGCATGTGCTCCTGCCCGCGTTCCCCGAGGGCCCGCCCCTCGCCTTCCGCTCGGACTTCCCGCGACTGGTGGATCCGGCGCTCGGTCCTGCCCTGGCCGACGCGGTCGGTGCGCTGGGCGACGGGCTGCGCACCGCCGTCCGGGGAGCACTCACCAGCACCGCCACCGGCCTGGGCGAGCTCGCCGACGCGAGCCTCGCCGCACAGCGCGACACGAGCCGACTCCCCGGTCTGGACCGGATCGGCGGCCAGTCCGCCGCGCTCGCCGACCGGGTGTTCGGCGACGAGATCCGGCGGCAGAGTGCGGCTCCGCCACCGGACCAGCTCGCGCGGAAGTTCGAGTCGTGGCTGGCGGACAGCGGATTCGTGGTGATCGGCGCGGTCGTCGACGGGTACGTCGGCGGGCTGGTCGACCGCGCGCACGAACCCCTTCCCACGTCGCCGTGGATCCTGCGCCGGGCCGCGCTCGGGCGGGTCGTCCTGCCCCGGCTGACCCTGCGCGTCCGCGCCGGCGGCGACCTCGACGATGACCTCGCCGACGCGGTGGCCGCCGCGTTCGCCGGCGCCGTCCGGGACGCCTTCCGCACGGGCGAGCGACGGCTGCGCATTCTCACCGAGGGGGTGCGGGCCTGACATGGACGAGACCGAGGAACTCATCACCCAGCTCGGGCTGCTGCTCACCCAGACCCGGTTCGGGCGCCGCGCCCTGGAGGACATCGAGCGCGCCACGTCGACCTACGGCACGTTCGCGTTCACGTCCGTCATCACCGCAGGGCCGAACTTCGGCGCGCCGCCGATGTACGAGGGCGCCCTCAAGGTGTACGTCGTCAACATCAACGACCTGGCGCCGGGCGGCGGGTTCGGCGACTTCCTCTCCGGACTGCTGGGCGGTATCGGCGGGTTCGTCGGCAACCTGATCGGAGGCGTCGCCGGCGGCGCCGTCTCGCAGTTCCGGCTGGTCTGGTCGTTCCAGGACATCGCGAAGCTCGCCGAGCACGTCGAACACATCCTCACCATGATCGGCACATCCGCGGTCAAGCCCGCGGCCACGTCCGCATCCGACGCGGCGGCTCCTCCGAGCCCGGGGACCAGCCTGATCGCCCAGCTGGAAAGCATCAAGGGCGCGGTCGACTCGCTCACCAAACTGTTCCAGTCCGCCGGCAGCGCGCCCGTCGGCATACAGCCGCCGGTCGACCAGCTGGGCAGTGCCACCGCGATGCTGAACGCCGTCGCGAAGGTCGTGGACGGCCTCGTCCTCGTACTGCCCATCGCCGTCGGCTCGATCGCGTCGCTGATCACCCGGCTCGGCGACATCCGGCTCGGGATCGCCGAGACACTCCGCTTCGGGCTGCGGGTCACGCTGCTCCTGCGCGACGCGCTCCTTGTCCTCGCGCTGGACACGGTGGCCGTCGTGGCCCGGGTCGGAGCCACCGTCGTAGGCGTCCTGGCATCCACCGTGGACGGGATCATCGGCGGTGTCTTCGACGGCGTCCAGCAGGCGCTCCTCGCGGTGCTGCGGATCGGCGTCGTGCTCGGCGACGCCGTCAGGGCCACCGTGGACGGTCTGCTCAACTGGCTGATCCCGACGATCGACGCGGTCCTGCGCAACCTCGGCGACCTGCGGGCGTTCCGGATCATCACGCATCTGGTCCGGATCCTGCCCGCGGTGCTCCCGTTGGTCTTCGAGCTGAAGACCGACACCCAGTTGTCCGACAAGCAGCAGGACGCGCTCACCGACGCGGCCAAGCTCGGTCTGCCGGCCACCACGTTCGACAGCGTGGGCCCGGTGGCCGTTCGGCCCGCGCCACCGAACTTCGGCGCGGCGTTGTCCGACCCGGCGTTCGTCGCGGGCCTGACCGAGCCGCTCGGCAAGCTGCGCAAGCTCGGCACGGACGCGGTCGGCCTCGGCGCCGGGCAGCTCTCGAACGGGCTGGGCACCATCGGGTCCACGCTGGAGGCCGCCGCGCTGGCCGAGACCAAGCTGTCCGACGCGCGGCTCGGCCGCGCCCTGGACGACGCCGGCACCCGGTCGGCACGGCTGGCCGACAGGCTCGTGATCGGCGAGGCGGCGACACCGCAGACCGGCCTGACAGCGGTCGCGAACGCGTACGAGGCATGGCTGACCCACGGCGGACTCGACGGCCTGCTGTCCTCGATCACCGGCCATTTCGAGAGTCCGGCGGGTCATGACGGGATCCCGCGCCGCGCGGCCGAGTCGGCGGACCGGACCCGGGCCACCATCCAGATCGACGAGGTGGTCGTCGACGTGGGGAGCACCACGCCCGGACCGGTCGCGACACCCCACGTCACCTGGACCACCAGCGAACCCGCTCTCTCCACCGCCCCGTCGGACGACATCGATCAGCACGCCCGGATGTGGTTCGACTACGACCAGCGCGGCGGCGGCAGCCGGCTGCCCCTACCGATCTAGGAGTCGCCATGGCACGCACCGCCGGCTACCTCGCCAACCTCATCGCCGTCCCACCGCTGATCTTCCGGTTCCAGTTCAACCCGGAGCTGCTGTCGGAGAAGAAGAGCTTCACCTACCGGGAGACCACCAGCCTCGGCAACTGGGCGTTCGACCAGACCAAGGCGTCCAAGGGCTTCGGCAACGTCAGCGGGATCGCCACCGACCTGAAGGAGATCGGCAGTTCACTGGTCGCGACGAAGGCGCTGGAGGCCGACTTCGGCAAGCCGCGCTCGTTCGCACTGGACTTCGCCCTCGACGCGCGGTCCCTGCCCGACATCCCGCCGCGGCAGAGCGGCGACGGCTCGGCGCCGGACGACGCGCGGTTCGGCGGCCGGATCGAGCCCAGCCTCGCGGTGCTGCGCTCGTTCATGAATCCGGCCTGGGACCCGGTCAACGACGTACTCGCCTGGTTCAGCGGTGCCAAGACGTTCTGTCCGCCGGCCCAGCCACCGGTGTGCACGCTCAAGCTCGGCGGCATCGACCTGGACTGTGTGATGACCGACCTCAACATCAAGATCACCAAGTTCAAGCCCGATCTCACGCCGGAGCGCGCCGAGGTCAGCCTGACCCTCAACGAACAGACCGCGTCGATCACCACCAGCCTCGACGTGCTCGACCGGCTGGTCGAGGTCGGCAAGTCCTACGGGCAACTGGACTTCCAGGACTGGCTGCAGGCCGTACCGGGCGCCGGCCTGGTGCAGAACATCTTCGAACTCTGAGAGGGCGCCCGATCATGTCCGTGTCGATCACCTCGCGTTACCGGCAGGCCGCGGTCTACCCGGCCGTGGACGCCACCGGCACCACGCGGGCCACCGTGGCGATCCGCAGATACGCGCCGCCCGCCGCCGACGCCATCAACTACGAGCACCGGGTCACCGGCGTCGAGGACATCGAGTACCTGTCCTGGCGCTACTTCGGCGACAGCCAGGTGTGGTGGCGCATCGCCGACGCCAACCCGGTGGAGTTCCCCCTCGACCTGCGACCGGGCGCCGCCCTGTCGGTACCGGCCTCCCAGGACATCGGCCAGGTCAGCCGGGACCGGGTGTTCTGAGATGGCCGTACCCGTCCCGCCCCCGACCGGCAGTGACAACCGGGCCGCGTTCGCCACCGTGAAGATCGGCACCGGTCCGGACGACCTGGCCGACGTCACGGTGCCGGTGCGCTCGGTCGCCGTGGAGGACCACGACCGGCTCACGGACGAGGCGAAGGTGGTCTTCGACGACCCCACGGGCGTCCTCGCGCACGCCTCGTTCGAGGGCCTCGTCGTGCAGCTCACGATGGGCCGGCTGATGCAGCACGCGGCGCTCTTCGAGGGAGTCGTGGTCAGCGCCGTGGTGCAGGCGCGCCCCGATGGCCAGCAGATCGAACTGACCGCCCGGGACTACAGCCACCGGCTGGCGCAGACCCCGTTCGACCCGAAGACGTGGAACACCGGCGAGCCGCTCAGCGCGTTGCTCCGCAAACTGGTCACCGCGCCCGGCACCGGGATCACCGTGGGGACGATCGAGCCGGTCGACGACACCGCGCCGGACGCCCGCGTCGCCGGCCGCTACGTCGCCACCTCGGTCTGGGACTTCATCCTGGACCAGGCCCGCGGCCAGGGCTGCCTGGCGTTCGTCGAACTGACCGACAGCAAGGAGTCCCAGTTCTCGTTCCGGCCGATCGCGGCGATCGCGGCTTCCGATCCGGTGGGCACACTGCGGTACTGCCGGGTGGGCAGCGACCTCGTCACGTTCACCTACGAGCGGATCAGCTCGGGTGCGCTCCCGGCCCGCTCGGCGAGCACCGTCGACCCGGACACCGGCCGGCTCGTCGACCAGCCGGCGCCGGTGACCCCGCCCCGGCCTCCGCTGGCCGCACCCCGGACGGAGCGTGCCCCGGCCGCGGGGGACCGGATGCGCGCGGCGATCGAGGCGCTGACCGGGAAGGCGGCCGTGGCACAGGCCCAGCTCAGCACGCCGGCCGAGCGGGTCGTCGGCAAGGCGGCGGGCACCGCCCAGGACGCGAAGAACCGGGTGAGCGTCGACCCGACCCGGATCGTCGGGATGAGCGGCCGGGGCAAGGCCGTCGGCAACGCGCTGCTACGGGCGAAGGCGATGCTGCGGATCACCGGGCTCGCGCCGTGGGCCGAGGGGGTCTGGTACCTGACGAAGGTCAACCACGTGTACACCCGCGACCTGGTCGGCGACCACCAGGACTCCAGCTACTTCACCCACATCACCGCGACCCGGTGACAGGAGGCCCGACATGCTGTCCGACGAGCTGACCCGGCACACCGGCAACTACTACGGCAAGTACCGCGGGATCGTGCGGGACAACACCGACGACGACCGGCGCGGCCGGCTCACGGTGATCGTGCCGGACATCTTCGGACCGGAGGCGCTCGTCACCGCCGAGCCGTGCTTCCCGCACGGACACTTCTTCGTACCGCCCAAGGACGCCAACGTATGGGTGGAGTTCGCGGCCGGAGACACCCGGGCCCCGATCTGGGTGGGGGTCTGGTACCCGGCGGACGCCGTTCCGCCCGAGGCCCGGGTGACGCCGCCCGACCATCAGGTCATCCGGACCACCGCCGGGCACACCGTCGACCTCACCGACACCGGCGGCGGGGAACGGATCCTGATCCGGCACAGCGGCGGCGCCTCTCTCTCGATCGAGTCCGACGGCAGCGTGCACGTGAGCGCCGACCACATCGTGCTGGACGGGTCGAAGGTCGAGGTGGGCAGCGGCGCGAGCGAGCCGACGCTCCTCGGTAACGGTTTCGGCCAGTTGTGGACCCAACTGCTCACGCACGTCCACGGTCCGCCCGGCTCCCCGTCGCCCCAGCTCGCACCGCTCGCCCTGCAGCCCGGTGTGCACCTGAGCCAGTCCGCTGTCGTGAAGTGATCAGCCCGCCAGCCCGCCAGCCCGCCAGCCCGCCAGCCCGCCAGCCCGCCAGCCCGCCAGCCCGCCAGCCCGCCAGCCCGCCAGCCCGCCAGCCCGCCCGCCAGTCCGCCAGCCAGTCATCCGTCCTGAAGCAAGACGAGTAAGACAAGGAGTCCCCTATGGCCGACGCCCGCGGAGCGGCGTTCCCGTTCCGGATCGACCCGCACACCGGCGGCATCGCCTGGACCGAAGGCACCGAGAAGATCCGCGACGACCTGCGGATCCTGCTCGGCACCCGGCTCGGCGAACGGCCCATGCTGCGCGACTTCGGCACCCGGGTGCACACCCTGGTCCACGAGCCGGACGACGACGTGACCGCCGACCTGCTCCGCAAGCAGGCGCACGAGGCGGTCGTGCGCTGGGAGCGGCGCGTCATCGTCACCCGCGCCCGGCTGTCCCGTTCGGACGGCGGACTGCGGCTGCTGCTGAGCTATGTGCACAGCGACAAGCCGGTGTCCGCCGAGATGATCGTCCCCCTGGTGTAGACGATGACGACACCGGCACCCGCGATCGACTACACCGACAAGGACTTCGCGTCCCTGCGTACGGCGATGCTCCGGCTGGCCCAGCAGCGCCTGCCGGAGTGGACCGACCAGAGTCCCGCCGACCTCGGCATGCTGCTGGTCGACCTGTTCGCCTACGTCGGCGACATCACGCTCTACTACCAGGACCGCATCGCCGGCGAACTGTTCCCGGGCACCGCCACCGAGCGGGCCAGCATCGTGGATCTGCTGCGGCTGATCGGCTACGAGCTGACCCCGGCCGCGCCCGCGATGGCCGATCTGATGCTGACCTTCCCCCGGCCGGCCGGGGTACGCACCGTGACCGTCCCCAGCGGCGCGCAGTTCGCCGCCCGGCCGCCGGGCGCCGCCGCGATCGAGTTCACCTATCTCGGTCCCGACCTGGACCTGGTCCTTCTCTCCGACCAACTGCGTCCGGGTACCGGCGCGGACGGCAAGCCGGTGGTGCGCTACGACCGGCTTCCGGTCGAGCAGAGCCGCCCGGTCGGGCCGGTGCTGATCGGCTCGTCCACCGGCGAGGCCAGCCAGTCCTTCGCGCTGCCCGACGCGTCCGTGGTCGTCGCGTCCGTGGTCGTCGAGGTGAACGAGGGCGCCGGCTGGGTGACCTGGGACCGCCGGGACAGCCTGCTCTTCGACATCGCCCCGGACGGGCGGGCCGTGTTCTCCCACCCGGAGGCGCGCTACTACCAGCTGCTCTTCGACGCCGACGGGATCGGACACGCGGTGTTCGGCGCCGGCCGGGTGCCGCCCGCCGGGCCGAACAACGTCCGCGCCTCCTACCGGGTCTGCCAGGGCACCGCCGGCAACCTCGCGGCCGGAACCGTCACCACCGCTCTCACCGCGATCGACACGCTGCAGGCCGTGGTGAACGAAGCCGCGGCGGCGGGCGGCAGCGACGCCGAACGCTCCGACCACGCCGCGCGGTACGCGCCGTTCGCGTTCCGGTCGACCAACCGGGCGGTGACCGCGAGCGACTACGAGGCGCTGGCGCACAGTACGGGCACGGTGGCCAAGGTCCGGGCCCGCAGCGTCTCCTGGAACCAGATCGACCTGTTCGTCGCGCCCGCCGGGGACACCCTGGTCCCGGTCCCGGAAGCGCTGCGCAACCGGCTCGTCGGCTACTTCGAGGACAAGCGGATGGCCGGCTGTCTGGTCCGGGTGCTGGACGCACAGCCGGTCGCCGTGGACATCGGCGTCGAACTGCTCGTCGACGAGCGGTTCGTCACGGACGCGGTGGCCGGACAGGTGGAGGCCGCGATCAACGGACTCCTGTCGTTCTCCCGGGTCGACTTCGGCCGGCCGCTGTTCCAGAGCGAGGTGTTCGCGGCCGCCGAGTCCGTCCCGGGCGTCCTCGCGGCGACCGTGACCGGCCTTCGCCGACAGGACAGGCCCGCGCCGGACGTCGACGCGGAGCTGGCGCGGCACAACCTGCCACCGCTCGCCGAGCTGCCCGCCTTCCTGCGCGACGCGGTCTCGCTCGACGTTGCCACCGACGGGCGGATCGACATCGGCGAGTTCGAGATGGCCGTCCCCGGCACCCTCGACGTGACCGTACGGACGACACTGCCATGAGGATCGACACGTTCACCGCGAGCGCCGACCTGATCGGCCGACGGATCTGGGTCCGCTGGGCGTTCACGCCGGACGCGGGCGAGACGGTACTCGACGCGCCGCCTGTCACCGTGCGGCGCAAGACGCGCGACTTCGCGTTCCCGGACACCGGCGCGCCCTGGCTGCTCCACGACAGCGCCGCGTTCCCGCCCGCACCGGTGCCCGGCGCGCTCGCCGTGACCGATCTGCCGGACAGCGACGCGGCCGCCGGCGCGCGGCGGGTCAGGGAGCGGACCGTCACCGTGACCGAGACGGTCGCCGCGGTGTCCCGGGAGGTGCTCCGGCTCGTCACCCGCACCGTCTTCGGTGCCGATCGCGCTGTGCTGCGTCTGGAACTCGACCTGCTCGACGTCGGCGGCGTCGGCGGCGGCGAGCTGGACGCCGGCACGCCGTACTACTACGAGCTGGACAGCCCGGCCCTGGGCCGCCCCATGCGGGCCGTCGCCACCCCCGGCGACGTGCACGGCGCGCACCGCACGCTGTACGAGCTGATCCCCGAGGTGTACCGACGTCACGACACCGTCACCCGGGTACCCGACGCCGCCACCGGCCTGCTCCCCGAGGCCGGCACGAACGGCGGGCAGTTACGACGCTTCGTCGACGTCTACGGCGCCGCCGTGGACGCGATCCGCAGCTCCGCGGACAACCTGCGCGGGCTGCGCGCCGTGTCGGACGTGGACAGCCGGTTCCTGCCCCTGCTCTCGCAGTGGGTCGGCTGGGACCTGACGGCCGACACGGACGTGGCACGGCAGCGCAACGAGATCCGCACGGCGCCGAGGCTCTACGACTCCGTCGGCACCGTCCCCGGACTGCGCAGCCTCGTCGACTTCTACACCGGTTGGTCCACCCGGGTCGCCGAGTTCTCCCAGCACGTCGCGCGGGCCGGGCTGGCGCCGCAGCGCAATGTCTTCGCCGCGGCGCGACGCGACGGGGCGTGGTGGGGTGCCGAGGAGGCGTCCGCCGTGCTCGGCCTCACCGCGCCGCACGACATCGCGACCGGCACCGCCACCGCCAACGCCGTGCTGACCGGCGCGGCCACCGAGCCGTTCGCGCTGCGCACCGGGATGACCTTCACCGTCGCGCCGGACGGTGGCCTGCCGATCACCCTGACGTTCGGCCCGGCCGACTTCGCCGACCTCGGCGCCGCGACCGCCGCCGAGGTCGCGGCGGTCGTGAACCGGGACATCGGCGAGTTGCGCGCGGACGGGACCGGCGGCGCGGTGCGGCTCATGTCGCGCCTCACCGGTGAGGCGTCCCGGATAGAGGTGCGTACCGCGGCCGCGAGCCTGGTCTCGCTGGACGGCGCGGCCCGCGGCCGGCTCGCCACCGTCACCGACCCGACCGGTCGGCTGTGGATGGCGCATGCCTCCACCGTCGGCGCCGGCGGAGTCGTCCCCCGGCTGCACCTCAAGGCGTATTTCCGGGGAGCCTGGGCGGACACCCGGGTGGTCGAGCCCCGGCCGGTCGCGCCGCAGGCCGATCCGGCGCCGGTCGCGCTGCCGGACGGCCGGCTCGGCCTGGCCTGGGTCGAGCACCCGGACACCGGTGCGGCGCGGCTGCGCTGGCGGCTGGGGACACCGTCCGCACCCACCCCGGCCCGGCTGCGCGGCGACGCGTCGCAGCCGTACGCGTTGACCACCGGCACCGTTGTGACCCTCACCGGCTACGGCGCCACCGAGCGGTTCACCGTGCGCGCGGCCGACTACGCCGATCCGTCCGCCGCCCGCGCGGACGAGGTCACCGCCGCGTTCAACGCGCAGCTCACCGGCGTCACGGCGGCCGTCGCCGGGGACGGTTCGCTGGCCCTGGCCACGACCGCGACCGGACCGGGGGTCGCGCTGCGTGCCGATCCGGCCGCGTCGACCGCGGCCCGGGCACTGGGGTTCGGCGACCGGGCGCTGACCGGGCAGGGCGGCTGGCAGCCCGACGTCGACTGGGCCGCCGCCACCGACATCCCGGCGGTTCCGGCGGGCCGGCACGCCGACTGCACCGCCGTACTCGACCCGGAGGGGGCGGTACGGCTGTGCTGGGCGAGCCTGCTCGACGGGTGGCGGCTGTACCGGCTGCGGTGGGACGGCCGGGTACGGATCGCCACCGCGGCCGGGGTGCGGGTGCTGGCCCGGGACGGCGCGGTCACCACGCTCACCGGGCTCCCGTCCGCGGACGTACGGGGTGTCGCGGTCGACGCCGACGGGTCGAGCTGGTTCGCCACCGGCGCCGGGGGTGCCGTCCGCCGGCCGGACGGGACGACGACCGTGTTCACGCCCGGCACCACCGCCGGAAGCCTCGCCACCACCGACGTGCGGACGGTGGCCGTGGACCCCTCCGGCACGGTGTGGTTCGGCCACGGCGCCGGCGCCGCCGGGCTCTCGGCGGGCGGCTCGTGGCAGGTGATCACCGCGACGACGGGCGGTCTCGCGAGCAACGACGTGCGGCACATCGTCGCCGACATGACCGGCGCGGTGTGGTTCGCCACCGGCGCGGGCCTGTCCCGGCTCGACCCGGCGGGCACCTGGACCACGTTCCTGGCCGGAACGGAGGTGCGGCACGCGGCACCGGCCCAGGACGGTTCGCTGTGGACGGCGCTGGCGCACGGCGTCGCCCGCGTCGGCGCCGACGCGTCGGTGCGCACCGTGGACCTCGGCGCGACCGCCGACGTCCGGCAGGTCGCCCCGGCACCCCCCGCGGCGAACCCGAAGCCGCAGGCGGACGACGCGGGGCCGGTGTGGGCCGCGACCGCCGCCGGGCCGGCCGAGATCCGGTCGGTACGCGACATCCGCGTGCACACACCCGCAGAAGGCCTGCCCAGTGGTGACTGCCGGGCCGTCCTCGTCGACCAGGGCACCGTCTGGGCGGGCACCGCCGCCGGTCTGTCCTTCCTGGACGGTTCCGGATCGTGGCGCACGGTGCCCGGACTCGCCACCCCGGTCCGGGCGTTGAGCGGTTCCTGGTCCGTCCCGGGCCGGTTCGCCCCCGGTGGCCCCGGCGAGCGCGACCCGCACCTGACCGGCGACGGGAACCGGCTGTGGCTGGCGTCGGCCGTCCGGCACGCCTACGCGGACCCGGACGATCGGTGGCAGATCGTCGTACGGCACCTCGACTTCCCGTCCGTCGGCTGGTCGGCGCCGACCGCCGTCACCGGCGTCACCGGCACCGACCGGGAACCGGCGCTCGCCCCGCTGCCGGCCGGTGCCGCCCGTGTCCACTTCCGCTCCAACCGGGGCGGCGGCCCGCGCCTGTGGTCCGCCGATCTGGACGCCACCGGCAGCCCGTCGGCGCCCACCGTGCTCACGAGCGGGCCGGCATCGGACGCGAATCCGGCCCCGGTCACGTTTCCGGACGGCACGACCTGGCTGTTGTTCCGCAGCGACCGCAACGTCGGTCTCGGCCGGCTCGGCGGCGGTGTGCCCGGCCCCGGCCTCGACCAGTCCGGCCGACGCGCGCCGGAGGAGGCGTCCGTCCGCCGGTTCGCCGGCACCGTCACCGCGACCCCCGCCGACCTCGACCGCAACCGCGGCACCCGGCAGTTCGGCGACCTGCTCGACTACACGCCGCAGCGGCCGGACGGCGCCGCCCTCGCCGCCGACGAGGTCTACACGCCGTCCACGATCGGGCTCTACGTCGAACGCGGGCCCACCGGACGACCGCTCGTGCAGCGCGACGCCGACCGCCTGCGACAGCTCCTGGAGCGGTTCCTGCCGGTCAACCTGCGTGCCGTCGTCGTGCTCGGCTCGGGCCCGCTGGAGGAGCTCCTCTTCCCGGCGGGGCACGAGCTCGCCGACGCGTTCAGCGACGACTACCCGATCGCGGAGGTGCTCCGGATCGCCGAGGAGACCGCGGTCAGCCTGCCCGGCTGGCAGGTGTTCCTGTCCACCGACGGTACGAGCGTCACCGTCGACCCCACGAAGCCCACCACCCTGCGCCGGCGCAGTTGGTGGCCACCGTTCCGGTAGGAGGAGCGCACATGTCCGCAATGGAGTACCCGGCCGGGCAGTTGCACGGTCAGTACCGCGACGTCCTGTTCGACACCGCGGGCCGGGTGGTGTGGGACCACGGCTGGCGGTCCAACACGATCGTCGGGGACTGCCGCCGACTGCTGGCCACCATGCTGCGCGGCACACCCGGGTCGACCGGGCTGCTCGGCCTGCGGGTCGGGGCCGGGCTGAGCCAGTGGGACGGCGCCGGTCCACCACCGCCCACCGTCGGGCAGACCGCGCTGGTCGACCCTCATCCGCACACCGTGGCCGCGGCGGACCTGCGGATGGACTTCCTCGACTCGGCGGCCGTGTCCGCCGCGCCCACCAACCGGCTGCAGATTCAGGCGACCCTCGGGCCCAGCGTGCCGAACTGGCCGGACGCGAACCACATCAGCGGCAATCTGCGCGAGTTCGGCCTGATCGCGAGCCTGGACGGGACCACCGTGCTCGTCAACTACGTCACCCACCCCGTCATCGCCAAGGATCCCGCGAGCACGTTGCAGCGGACCGTCTGGCTGACGTTCTGAAGCGGAGAACCCATGGCCTCGATGACCTCCAGCACGTTCCACCCGCTGCTGCGGTATGTGAACGTGCGGCTGCAGCAGGGCGTACCGATCGTCGACTCGGACCTCAACGAGCTGGACGACGTCCGCAAGTTCGAGCTCAGGGCGTTCCTCAAGTGGTACGTCGGCGACGGCGTGCCCGAGGGCACCAACGGCTTCCAGATCACCGGCGGTCTGAACAACGACTTCACCATCGGCGCCGGCGCGCCGGCCGGCAGCGGCGGCAGCGAGCTGGACACCGCGCTCGCCCACACCGGCCGGATCATCATCGACGGCCTCGATGTCATGATCACGACCGATCTGGCGTTCTCGGCCCAGCCGCTGCACGCGTCGCAGTCCGGCGCCGCGGCCCTCGCGGCGAAGCTCGGCGTACCCGTCGTGCCGGCCCTCACCACCCCGGGCACGGCCACGACGCTGGTCGCCTACCTGGACGTATGGGAGCACCTGGTCACTCCCGACGACGATCCGAACCTGATCCTGCCCGCGCTCGGCGTCGAGTCGTGCGCCCGGATCAAGCGCGAGTGGGTGGTACGCGTAGGTGCCGCCGTACCCGCGCCCGGGTCCTCGGACTTCCTGGCCGGGCACTCCTACACCGCGCTCGCCGGGATCAACCGCCCGGCCACCGCCCTCATCGCGTCGTCGAACGTCGTGGACAAGCGCCAGCGGCGGCTGCTGCTTCCGCCGGCGCACCTGATCGCCGACACCGTGGGCGTCGATCCGTTCGACTACCGCAGTGGGGTCAACCGTCCGCTGATCAGTCTGCGCACCGCGATCAACGCGCTGCTCGCCGGGCAGCTGCCCACCACGGGGGAGGTCGCCGTCGCCAACGGTCCGGGCGCCGACCTGCTCGGCAAGGCGGTGTTCCTGGACAACGCGAACGGTCTGGTGATCGTGTGGCAGTCCGGCCAGTCGGGCACCAGCCAGGTGGCCCTGTCCCGGATCGACCTGACCAACCCGAGCCTCACGAGCGTCCCGGCGACGCCGTTGACCAGCGGCGGCGTGCACGCGGCACCGGCGGCGCTGATGCTGCCCAACGGGGACTTCCTGGTCGCCTACCAGACCGCGGCGACCGAGGACCCGAACGCCGACCTGAAGCTGAAGAGGGGGCCGTTGGCCTCCCTCGCGGGCGCCAATGAGGTGACGATCGCCGCCACTGCCAACGTCGCCGACCAGCGGATGCAGGCGGTCCTGGCCGGCGACTTCGTGGTCTTCGTCTTCGACCAGTCGGGCAGCAGCACCGACAAGTGGTCCTACCTCCGCTACAAGCACACCGACAACTCCTTCCCGGACACCGCGCCGGTGCAGCTGGCGACGAACTCCGGCGGCCGGGCCGTGCACACGGCGTCGGCCGGGAACGTGGTGTTCATCGCCTTCCACGACGGCACCAAGCTCACCGCGGTGCTGCTGAACCCGGTCACCAACACCGTCAGCAGCAGTACGCAGCAGACCGGGCAGGCGACCGACATCCACGTCCTGGCGCTCGGTGCCACATCGGCGCTGGTGTTCTACAACAGCGGCAGCGGGTTGTCCGTGCTCACGTTCAGCGGGACCACCTGGAGCGGTCCGGCCGCCATCTCCGGCACCGACGCCAACGACAGCCAGCCGGCCGCGGTCCAGGACACCGACGGCACCATCTGGCTGCTGTCCACCCGGAAGTTCTCCGACAACACCAACCACGTCGTCGTACGCCGCCGCAACGCGGCCAGCGGCGACTGGACCGCGCCGCAGCGGCTGGCCCCGGCCACGGGGAACGACGGGTTCCCGGCCGCGGTCCCCGTCCCGGGCCAGGGCATCTGGGCCGTCTGGGCGAACGACCGCAACGGCTCCACCAACACCGACCTGTTCGCACGGCGGGTCATCACCGCCATCTGAGAAGGGCGTTCCATGCCACAGCCACGCATCACCAGGTCCACCGTCCCGGCCACCAACTCCTACACGGTCAGCGACGCGAAGGCGTTCGTGCTGCACTTCCACCAGGACATCGGCGCCGGGGCCACCAAGGCCGTCAACATCACCTACGGTGTGGCCGCCGCCGACCCGATCCTCGAACTCACCCTCACCGGCAACGCTCCGATCAACCTGCTGACCGTCCCGCCGGGCCAGGAGGTGACGGTCGGCGACTTCACCGTGGGGGTCACGGTCGGCCCGCCGGACACCGACACCGGCACCGTCCTGGTCAACTGCCGGATCACCAACCAGACCCTCGGTTCCCTCGGCTCCCCGTGGACCCTGCGCGGCAGCCGGACCGCGCCGAACCACTGGGACATCCGGTTCTCCGACACCAGCGCCCTGGTCGACTACGTGATCTGCGACCCGCGCGCGGTGGTCCAGGACCCGGGAACGGTGCTGGAACAGGATCACGTCACGCTGGTGGCCGACGACGCGACGGGCCCGGCCGCCGAGCCGACCGTGCTCGGGCTCGCCAACCTGCCGCCGAACGCGTTCACGCCGAGCTACCTCTGGCACCATGACGCCGATCTCGCGATCCTTCCGATGGACGAGACCACCGACACGCCGACGCTCGACGTGACGCTTCCGGGCGTGTACGCGACGATCGCAGCCCCGCTGACACTCACCACCTCGTTCGGCACCGACGGCTTCCTCACCAACGTGAGCGAGCCCAAGCAGCTGACGATCAGCCACCGGCCGCAGGACATCGTGCTGGTGCTGGACCGCTCGGGCAGCATGGCCTCCGAGGACAAGTGGACCAACGCGGTCATCGCCACCCGGGCCCTCGTCCACCTCATCGCCGACGCCCGCGCGGGCGTCAACGACCAGGACCGGATCGGCATCGTCACGTTCACCGACCCCGGCGGCTGGCACGGGCTGCCGATCTCCGACGAGGTCGAGATCGCGATGCCGCTCACGGCCCTGAAGGACGCGCGCGAGGCCATCAACCCGCTCGACCTGGGACAGCCGGCCGACAACACCAACATCGGCGACGGCCTGGTCGCCGCCCTCGACCTGCTCGCCGACGCCGGCCCGATCGGCGACCGGCGTTTCACCGTGGTCTGCATGACCGACGGGCTCCAGAACGCGGGCCACTACTACATCGGTGACACAGTGCCGGACAACGCGCCGCCCGGGACGGTGGAGGCGCTCACCAGCGTCACCGGTGCCAGGAAGCTGATCCTGGCCGGCGCGCGCATGTACGTCATCGGCCTCGGTTCGACCATCGACGTCGAACTGCTCAGGAAACTCACCGACACCGGATTCACCCAGGTCCTCGACCCGGCCGACCTGCCCGGGGTGTTCACCGACATGCTGCACTTCTCCCAGGAGGTCAACCGGCCCAGCCCGAGCGACAAGGCGCCCGAGCCCATCCCCAGCGAGGCCGGCCGGGTCTACGTCAGGACCACGGACGCCGACCGGGTCGTCCTCTCGGTGATCGCCCCGCCGACGGACGGCACCATCGCGCTCGACGTGTGGGACGGCGCCGAATTCGTCCAGCCGCCCTTCACGGTGCCCGAAGCCAACGTGTCGGAGACCGACCAGGCCCTTTCGGTCGGCGCGCCGGACAAGCTGCCCGAGGGGGAGGTCATATGGCGGGTGAGTCTGCTGGACAAGACCACCGGGGCTCCGAAGGCGCTCACGCCCGACCAGGTGCTGCTCTACGAGGACCTGCACCTCAAGGCCGAGCTGACGCTGGACGAGCAGGCGTACCTGACCGGCGACGACATGGTCCTGACGGTCCGCATCCGCCGTGACGCGGCACCGGTGCTCGGCGCCGTCGTCCGCGCCGAACTCGACGCCCCCGCCATAGGTCTTGGCGAGGCGCTGTCGGCGGCCGCCGTGTCGGCGACCCCGCCGCCGGCGACCGCGGCGAACCCGGGCGGCAGGGACGTCCCGCCGCCGGCCGAGCAGCGCGTCATCGACCTCATGCGCCACAACGGCTGGTCCCGGTGGCCGCGCCACCAGGCGCCGGGTCTGTTCGCGGACGGCACCGACCTCCTGCACGACAAGGACGGCACCGGCGACTACAGCAACACGTTCAGCCGGGTGTTCAAGGCCGGCACGTACGGCTGGAAGGTCTTCGCCGACGGACAGGACCCGCAGGGCAACACGTTCGACCGCCAGCTCACCATCTCGACGGTGGCCGCGGTGAAGGTCGACGCCCGCACGACGAGGGTGAAGACCGAGCGCATACTCCACCACCCCAGCGGGCTGCGGGCGACGAGGATCACCATCACGCCGCAGGACGTACGGCACGAGCGGCTGGGCCCCGGTCACGACGACGCGGTCGTCTTCGCCCTGAAGGACGGCATGTTCGAGGAGATCTTCAACCACCAGCCCGCGCCGGTGTTCACCGACGGGACCTATCAGCGGGTCATCCTGTTCAAGGCCAACCAGCATCCGGTCGTCGCGGTCCGCGCCGCCGGCACGCTGCTCAGGCCGATCGACGCCACCGGGTGACACGCCCGCGGCCACGCGGCCCGGATCCCACCCGGGCCGCGTGGCCGAAGGGCACCGCGCGATCAGGCCTGCGACCAGGCCCGTGCCATTCCCGTCTTCACCCCGGCGCCGCACAGCGGCACCACGGCCTCCCGTCCGCCCAGCGCACCCTCCCGGACCGCCGCCCAGCAGGCCACCCCCGTGGACTCCACGTACAGCCCGCGTCCCGCGAGATCCGTCTGCGCGTGGCGGATCTGGTCCTCCGTCACGGTCAGGAACGTGCCCCCGGAGGCGCGTACCGCGCGCAGGATCTGGCGGGCCCGGAGCGGATGCGGGATCGCGATGCCCTCGGCGAACGTGGGCGCCACGGGGGTGACGCCGACGAGATCGTCGGCCCCCTCGGACCAGGCGCGGGCCAGCGGGGCGACCGCCGCGGACTGGACGGCGTACAGGGCGGGCCTGCGGTCGATCAGCCCGGCCGCGTGCAGTTCGGCCACGGCGAGTGCGGCGCCGAGGAGCAGCGTGCCGTTGCCGACCGGTACCACGACGACCTCCGGGAGGCGTCCGCCGAGGTCCTCCCAGAGTTCGTGGACGTATGTCTTCGTGCCGTGCAGGAAGTACGGGTTGAAGACGTGCGAGGCGTAGAACACGCCGTCCTCGTCGGCCGCCTCGCGCGCCGCGCGTGCCGTCGCCTCGCGGTCGCCCTCGACCACCCGCAGCCGCGCCCCGTGCGCCTCGATCTGCTCCAGCTTCTTCGCGGAGGTGCCCTCGGGGACGTACACGGTGCAGGGCAGCCCGGCCCGCGCGCAGTACGCGGCGACCGCCGTGCCCGCGTTGCCGCTGCTGTCCGCGAGCACCCGCCGGGGCCCCAGCCGCAGCGCCAGCTCGGCCAGCAGCACCGCCCCGCGGTCCTTGAACGACAGGGTCGGCATCAGGAAGTCGAGCTTGGCCGAGACGCCCTCGCGGAGCGGGACCAGCGGAGTGCGGCCCTCGCCGAGGCTGACCGTGGGGGCGGCCAGCGGCAGGCACTCCGCGTACCGCCACAGCGAGTTCACCCGCCCGGTGAGCGAGGTGAGGGGAGCCGGTGTCGGCGCGAAGTCCAGATCGAGCGGACCGCGGCAGACCGGGCAGCACCAGGCGAGCGAGCCGGCGGGGACACGGGTCCCGTCCGTCGGGCAGAAGCAGTCCGGCAGTGGAGTCATAGGCGCAGATTAGACGCGCCGGGGGGTGACGGAGCGTCACGAGCGGACGCCCGCTGTCATGGCCCCGCCGTGTCGCGCTTACGATGCGCGCAGTCATTCGGCAGTCGTACGTAAGTTCCACCGCAGGTGGATGAGGAGCAAGGGAACTCGTGGCCACACCCCCGCCGCCCGGCCCGCAGCAGCCCGAGGGGCAGTATCCGCCGCCAGGGACACCGCCGGGCGCTCCGGAGACGCCGTACGGCGCTCCGGAGGCACCCGGCGCCCACCCGCCTCCGTATCCGCACGCTCCGTACCCCCAAGGACCTTTTCCGCAAGGCCCCTTCCAGCAAGGGCCGTATCAGCAGTCCCCGTACGCGGGTCCGTACCAGCCCTGGGGTCAGGGCTACTCCCCGTACAACCGGCCCGTGCCCTTCAACGGGTTCGCGATCGCCTCCCTGGTGCTCGGCATCCTCTGCTTCCTGCCCGCCGTCGGGCTGGTTTTCGGGACCGTGGCGCTCGTCCAGATCAAGAAGCGTGGCGAGCGCGGCAAGGGAATGGCGGTGGGCGGCATGGTGATGTCGTCGATCGGTGTCCTCCTGCTCGGGCTCATGGTCGCCACGGGTGGCGCGCGCGACTTCTGGGACGGCTTCCAGGACGCGGCGAACGACTCGGGAGGCGCCGCGTTCTCGCTTGAGGTGGGCGAGTGCTTCGACACGCCCAGCGGCTCGCTGGGGACCGTGGTGTTCGACGTCGACAAGGTGCCGTGCGCGGGCGAGCACGACGCCGAGGTGTTCGCGGACTTCGAGATGGGCGACGGCGGCTACCCGGGGGACAAGAAGGTCGCCGATGCCGCCGACCAGCGGTGCTACCTGCTCCGGAACACGTACGCGATGGACTCCTGGGCCGTCCCGGACAACGTCGACGTGTACTCCTTCACGCCGACTTCGCAGAGCTGGCGCCGCGGCGACCGCGACGTCAGCTGCCTGTTCGGGAACACTGACGAGAAGGGCGGCCTGACGGGCTCCCTGCGCAAGGACCAGCTGACGCTGGACCCCGACCAGTACTCCTATCTCAGCTCGGCGCGGGCCATCGACAACGCCCTGGACTCGGCGCCCGCTGCGGAGTACATCGAGGACGATCTGCCCGGCTACAAGAAGTGGGCGGCCAGTGTCTCGGAGGCGGTGGCGTGGGAGGCGGACGGGCTGCCCGCCCACAGGTTCGGGCCGGCCGCGCGTGGGCGGATCGCCGCCCTGGCCAAGGACATGGCCCTCTCGGCGAAGGAGTGGGCGAAGGCCGCGGACGCGCCGGACGTGGACACCTTCTACGCGCACTACGACAAGGCCCTGAAGCTCATCGACCCCAAGAGGACGGTCACCACCCGCAAGGCTCTGGGGCTCGCGACGACCCCGCCGAAGTACGACGAGAGCGGGGGCGGCGGTAGCGGTGGCGAAGGCGGCGGCGGAATCGAGGTGTGACGGCGGCCACAGTGGGGAGAAAGTGCCTGCGTAATGCCCTCAAGGGGCTTGCGTCATCACATCGAGTGATTCTCTGGCCTTTGCTTGCATGGCACAACCCACGGTTGCCACGCTGTTGCTGTCTGTACAACCTGATGGGAGCGGCCAAGTGACTTTCGGTGAGCAGCCGGCGTACTTGCGTGTCGCGGGTGATCTCCGCAAGAAGATCGTCGACGGCTCGCTGCCACCGCACACGCGACTCCCCTCGCAGGCCAGAATCCGCGAGGAGTACGGCGTCTCGGACACGGTCGCCCTGGAAGCGCGCAAGGTGCTCATGGCCGAGGGCCTGGTCGAGGGCCGCTCCGGTTCGGGCACCTATGTGCGGGAGCGGCCGGTGCCGCGTCGCGTCGCCCGGTCCGGATACCGGTCGGACAGCGGCGCCACCCCCTTCCGCCAGGAGCAGGCCGACCTCGCCGTGCGCGGCACCTGGGAGTCCCACAGCCGGCAGGTCGAGGCGAGCGGCGCGATCGCCGAGCGGCTCGCCATCCAGCCGGGCGACCGCGTGATGTGCACGAACTACGTCTACCGCGACGGCGGCGAGGCGATGATGCTCTCCACGTCGTGGGAGCCGCTCGCCGTCACCGGGCGTTCGCCGGTCATGCTCCCCGAGGAGGGCCCGCTCGGCGGCATGGGCGTCGTCGAGCGCATGGCGGCCATCGACGTGATCGTGGACAACGTCACGGAGGAGGTGGGCGCGCGCCCCGGCCTCGCCGAGGAACTCCTCGCGCTGGGCGGCGTACCGGGGCATGTGGTCGTCGTCATCCAGCGCACCTTCTACGCCTCGGGCCGTCCGGTGGAGACGGCGGACGTGGTGGTCCCGGCGGACCGGTACCGGATCGCCTACCACCTGCCGGTGAAGTGACCGCGCGTCACCTTCGTACGGCATTTCGTCCGGCCCGGCGTCCGGCATGACGTCGGGCATGGCGTCGGGCATGGCGTCGGGCATGGCGTCCGGCCTTCGGGTGGACGCCATGAGCCGCGGTGCCCGGTCCGGATTGCCGGTGCCTCAACGGGAGCGCCCGTGGCCCCGGTTGGAATCTGGCCTTTCTCAAGTGGCAGGCCGGGGAAGGACTTTGCCCTGTTCGAGGGCGCGCGGGGAGTCGCGGGCGGCGCGTTCGACGGTGTGCGCCCCCCGGGTCGACGTTCCCTACTGGCCGGTTGCGTACCTCTTTGTGTAAAGCCGTATTCGCTGCGTGAAGGTTAGGCGTAGGCTCGGGCATATGCGGATTGCGGTTTCCTTGGATTGCGGGGTTCGACGGGGGCCCGGGGCGGGAAGTGGAGGGGCTTGATGAACGACGGCACGATCACTCTTCCCTGGCTCGTCATACGGCAGGACGACAACGGCAATCGCTACCGCGTGGGCAGGTACGCGACCCGCGCCGAGGCTCAGAAGATCGCGGACAGCCTCGACGACCGCGGGCACAAGCAGCTCTACTGGGTCGAGCGGATCGGGCAGAACGGAACCCGGTGATCCGTCTCGACCGGGACGCCGCCCCGCTCCCGTAGGCTCCGGCGCATGACGGAACGGATCGTGGTGGTCGGAGGCGCCCTGGTGCGCGACGGACGCCTGCTCGCCGCCCGCCGCAGCGCACCCCCCGACCTCGCCGGGCGCTGGGAACTGCCGGGCGGCAAGGTCGAGCCCGGCGAGACTCCCGACCGCGCCCTCGTGCGCGAGCTGCGCGAAGAGCTCGGCGTCGACGCGGAAGCGGTGGAGCGCGTCCCCGGCGAGTGGCCCCTGAAGCCGGGATACGTCCTGGTGGTGTGGGCCGCCCGGCTGCTGCCCGGCTCGGCCGAACCCGGGGCCCTGCAGGATCACGACGAGCTGCGCTGGCTGACCCCCGAAGAGATCTGGGACGTGGACTGGCTGGATCAGGACGTACCGGCGGTCAAGGGCGCGCTGCCGTGGCTCGATCAGGGCGTGTGATGGGCCGGGTGCGGATTCGTGCGCCGTTCGCGCCATAGTGTGCCCCCCGGTGCGGTAAAGCATCGCGGATATCGGGTATGTGCCAATCAATCCCACGAAACCGGACATGGGTGGGTTCCTGGTCTGGGAAGTGATCGGCTTGATCGACACCGAAGGCGACTGCGCAGAGTGGACCTTTCCCGCGGAGCCCGGTGCCGTCCGCACCGCCCGCGCAGTCGTCCGGGGACAGCTGCGCGATTGGGGTCTCGACTCCCTCGGCGACATCGCCGCGCTGCTGGTCAGTGAACTGGTGACGAACTCGCTCCGGCACGCGACCGGCCCGATCGGCGTCCGGCTGGTGCGTCCCGCGGATGTGCCGGGCGCCCTGCGCGTCGAGGTCTCCGACCCGCTGCCGGACCCGCCCCGTGAACGGGCCGCCGACACCTCCGACGAGAGCGGCCGCGGACTCCAGCTCGTGGCCGGCTCGTGCAGGCGCTGGGGCACCCGGCCCGCGGACACGGGCAAGACCGTCTGGTTCGAGCTGGCCGTGCCGGGCTGAGGCGCGGAGGTTTCGATGCCCTCGCCCGATCCGGCCGGATCGGGCTCCGACGGGTGTCGCATTGTTTGGTTCGACGGGGTGCCACCTGGTTAGAAGACTTGGGAGTATGTCGCGGCCGGTCCAAAAACCATCGGGACCGTGCTGTGATCGTGAACACCGTGTTGTGCGGCGCCGTAGTGCTGGATACTGCGGGCAGCCGCCTCCGGTGACTGGTGCCGGACGTGGTGAGCTGGAGGGGACGGTTCGCGTGAGCGAGATACCAGCGAAGGCCACGGAGTCCGAGGACCCGTCGGACGGCGCGAGGGCTGATGCGGCGGACGATTTCGCGCGCACGGTTCCCGGCGCGGCCGCGGGCACCACCACGGGCGAAGAGGCCGACGGCACGGTGGCCGACCTGGCCGGTGACGCGGTCGGCGAATTGCCGGGTGACGCGATGTGGCAGAGCAGTCCACCCGGTTCGATCTACGACTACATCAAGGCCGCCTCCTTCTCCATCGGCGCCGACGGGCTGGTCGACCAGTGGAGTCTGCGGGCCGAGCAGCTCTTCGGGATCTCCGCGGAGCGGGCCGTCGGCATGGACCCCATCGAGGCGTTCGTCACCGCCGACCGGCGTGAGTTCGGTCAGCGGAAGATGGCGGAGATCCTGGACGGCCGCGAGTGGACCGGTCTGGTGCCCTTCCGGACGCCCGCCTCCGAGGATGCGGGTGAGGGCGCCGAGAACTCCGGGGGCACCGAGGGCCTCGCCGAGGTCTATGTGATGCCGACCACGACCGAGCACGGTGAGCGGGCCGCCCTCTGCATCGTCGTGGACGTCCGCACCCTGCGCACCATCGAGACGGACCTCGCCGCCTCGCAGGCGATTTTCGGTCAATCTCCGTTCGGATTCCTGCTGATCGACACGGACCTCCGGGTCCGGCGAGCCAACCAGCGGTTCGCCTCCATTTTCGGCGGCAGCGTCGACGACCACCGCGGCAAGGGCGTTCACGACTATCTGCCGCGCGCGGAGGCCGAGCGGGTGACGGCGATCCTGCGCCGGGTCCTGGAGACCGGTGACTCGATCACGGACATGCACGTCACCGGACAGGTCCCCGGTTCCGACGAGCGCCGCCACTGGTCCATCAACCTCTACCGGGTGCACAGCGGCAGCGGCCGTCCCATCGGTATCGCCTGGCTCGGAACCGACATCACCTCCCGCCGTGCCGCAGCCCGTGAAGCGGCCGCCGCACGGCGCAATCTCGCCCTTCTGAACGAGGCGGGCGCCCGCATAGGCAACTCCCTCGACCTGGAGACCACCGCACGCGAACTCCTCGACGTCGTGGTCCCCGGTTTCTGCGACCTCGCGACGGTCGACCTGTACCAGGGTCTGCTGGCCGGTGACGAGACGCCGCCGGGCCTCGCGGACGGCAGTGCCGAACTCCGCCGGGTCGCCTTCGCCAGCGCCGTCTCCGACGCGCCCTTCGTCGGTGGTCCGGCGCCCGTCGCCGTCGGCGCGGTCCACCACTACCCGTTCAACTCGCTCTGCGCGGACGCCCTGCGCACCGCACGGCCGCAGCACATCCCCGCCGAAGAGGGCGGCCTCATCCAGTCGACGCTCGCGGTCCCGATGGTCGCCCACGACACCGTCGTGGGACTCGCCCAGTTCTCCCGTACGAAGGGCAGCGAGCCGTTCGGGGAACGCGACCGCGCCCTGGCCGTGGAACTGGCCGCCCGCGCCGCCGTCTGCATCGACAACGCCCGTCTGTACCGCCGCGAGCACGAACGCGCCCTCATCCTGCAGCGGTCCCTGCTGCCCCCGGGCGACCCCGAGGCCTCCGGTCTCGACATCGCGTGCCGCTACCTGCCGGGCAACGCGGCGACGGAGGTCGGTGGCGACTGGTTCGACGTCATCGAACTCCCCGGCCACCGCACGGCCCTCGTGGTGGGCGACGTGATGGGCCGAGGACTGCGCGCCGCGGTGGCGATGGGCGAACTCCGCACCGCGGTACGCACCTTGGCCCTGCTCGACCTCGAACCCGCCGAGGTCCTCTCGGCGCTGGACGAGATCGCGCGCGGCCTCGGCACCCCCGGCGGGGTGCAGCAGGCCACCCGTACGGCACGCCAGCCCCGCGACGCCGACCTCTCCGAGGTGTACCTCGCGACCTGCGTGTACGCCGTCTACGACTCGGTGACCCGCCGGTGCACCTTCGCCAACGCGGGCCATCTGCCCCCCGTGCTGGTGGAGCCCGGCGAGAGCGCGCTGATGCTCGACGTGCCGCCGGGGATGCCGCTCGGAGTGGGCGGCGAGCCCTTCGAGGAGGTGGAGGTCGAACTGCCCGAGGGCGCACTGTTGGCGCTCTACACGGATGGACTGGTCGAATCGCGCGACCACCCCCTCGACGAGGGCCTGCAAGCGTTCGTCGGCGCCCTCACCGACCCCTCCAGCGTGCTGGAGGACGTCTGCGACCACGTCCTCAACACCCTCGACACCCACCACGGCGAGGACGACATCGCCCTGCTCATGGCACGCGTCCAGGGGCTGCCCGCCGACTCCGTCGGCGACTGGACCCTGCCGCGCGAGCCGCGCAGCGTGGGCCGGGCACGTGAGTACGCGCGCAACCAGCTCGTCGCCTGGGACCTGGAGCCGCTCGTCGACACGACGGAACTGCTGGTCAGCGAACTGGTGACGAACGCCCTGCGGTACGGCGAGGGCGAGATCAGGCTGCGGCTGCTGCTCGACCGCACCCTCGTCTGCGAGGTCTGGGACGCCGGCCTCGTCCAGCCGCGCCGCCGCCGTGCCCGCGACACCGACGAGGGCGGGCGGGGCCTGCAGCTCGTCGGCCTCCTTTCCGCCGGGTGGGGCTCCCGCCGGACCCCGCGCGGGAAGACCGTGTGGTTCGAACTCCCGCTGCCGGACGGGGGGACGGGGCTCACCGACCCGGCGGAGGCGTTGTTGAGCCTGTTCTGAGGGCTCAGGTGAAGGAGGCCGCCCGGCGGCCGCGGGTGTGCGGGCCGCCGTAGCTCATCGGACCGCCCTCGCCGTCGCTCAGGAGGATCCCGCCGAGTACCGCGCCGCCCGCTCCGGCGCCCCCGCGGCCGGCCGCGGGATTCCCGTACGCCCGTACGTCCCGCTCGGCGAGGCGGCGCGCCTCCCGGGCGAGGTCATCGGCCCTCCGCACCTCGGACAGGGTGGCGGACCCCGACCCGAGCAGCCGTTCCGCCTCGGCCAACCGGGTCCGGGCCTCGCTGTCGACCGCTCCGCGGTGCGTGCCGATGAAGCACGACGCCCCGGCGAGCGCGCTGCGGGCGGGGAGGAGCGCGTAGGCGCGCCCGTCGGGAACGTCACCGCCTCCTGCCCGGGCGAGGCCCGCGGCCGCCTCCACCACCCGGCGCAGCGCGTCCAGCGGGTCGTACGGCCCGGCCGCCGTCACATGACGCACCCCGGAGAGAAGCGTCTCGGTGTGCCCCAACTGCCCTACGAGCCCGGCGGAACCGTTCGCCGGGTGCCTGCGGGCCGCGTCCCGTACGGCCTCCACCGCCGCGAGCGCCACGGGCAACTCCGCTGCCGCCGAGGCCAGTTCCCCCGCCAGCCGGTCCACGCCGTTCACCAGGTCGGCGGCCTGCCCCAACGCTCCCTCCGCCGCCCGTAGATGGGCGGCGGCCTTCGCTCCGTCGCCCCGGTCCGCGTACCACCGTGCCTGGTTGAGATGGAACGTGGTGAACACGAGCCGGTCCTTGGCCTGTCCGGCGTCGCCGACGACCGGGAGCGAGGTGGCGGGGGTGTACCGCTTGTGCAGATCGGCGATCGTGGCCTCGGCGGCCGGGGTGCGCGTGGCGACCTTCCGGAAGCGGCTCTCCGCGGACTCCACGGCGGCCGCCGCGTTCCGCTCCAGCGCCCGGATCTGATCGAACCCCGGAGCCGCCGCGTCCAGCCGCCGCCCGGCGTCCTGGCACCGGGCGATGATCTCCTCCAGGACCTCCCTGCTGTCGTCCTCGCCCTCGGCCAGGGTGACGCCACTCGCCTCCGCCTCGTCGAGGCGCTGCCGCAGCCGGAAGGCGGCGGCGAGTTCGGCCTCCGCCTGCCGCAGGTCGTACACGAACGGTTCGACCGCGTCGCCCGCCGACCGGTCCGCGGCGAGGCCGAGCTCCTCGGCGCCGACGCGCACACAGTCGTCGATCTCGACGAGCAACTGCCGGGCCTTCCGGTCGAGTTCATGGAGGGGCACGACCTCGGGGCCGCCGCCGGGTGTCGTCCGGGTGGCCGCCCGCCGCCTGCGGCGCGTGTACGCGTACGCCGCCAGCGCGCCGGCGGCGCCGACCGCGACCAGGGGCGGCACGAGATCGCCGGTCGTCGTCCCGTCCTGCGGGGCCGCGACCGGCGGAGCGGTGACCCCCGCACCGCGTGCCACGGTCGCTGGGGTGTCGGCTCCCGCCCGCGCCAGCGGCAGCACCAGCCATCCCACCGCGACCAGCCCCCCGAGCACGGCATGCGTCACCCGCACGGCTCTGTGCGACGGGGCCCGGTGCGACCGGCTTCGACTCGGGGACGACGTCACATTTGGGAGCGTATGGCCGTTCGAGCCCTTCCGCGACCGGTATACGGGGAGTTGGCGGCATCCGCGGTACGGGAGATGCGGGGGCGTACGGGAGGGGTGCGGGGGTCGTGCTCCCCGGCGCCCTCGCAGCCCTCGCAGCCCCGAGGCCGAGGGGACGGCGTACCGGGGAGGACGGCTCGCGAGGGATGACCGTCGTGGCCCCGCGTGCCATGATCGGGACGCGTGCCCCTTTCCGGTACGCGGGGGAATGGGGGCTCGATGCACTGGTATCTGGTGGGGTTCGCCGCGCTGGCCGTCACCGCGCAGGCCGGATTCGGGATCGCGGCCATCACGACGTACTGGATTCCGCCGTGGTTCCGCGGCCGGGTCGTGCGCCCGACGCTGTGGGGATGGGGCGCGCTGGCGGGGGCCGTCGGCGTGTCCCTGTTCGTGTTCCTCGGGCCGTTCCACGGACCCGACGCCGACATGACGCCTTACGCCCTGGGCGGGATGGCCTTGTTCCTCGTGGGCCAGACTGCCCAGATGCTGGGGCAGCGCCCGGGCAGCCGCGCCGCGGTCCTGCCGGACACCGAAGAGCGATGACGGCAGGACGCGCGTGGACAGGGACGGCGTGAGGTCGCCCTAGTTGCTCCGCCTGCCGATCTTCGAGCCCAGCCACACCAGCGGGTCGTACTTGCGGTCGACGGCCCGTTCCTTCAAGGGGATCAGCGCGTTGTCCGTGATCTTGATGCCCTCGGGGCAGACCTCCGTGCAGCACTTGGTGATGTTGCAGTAGCCGAGGCCGTGCTCGTCCTGGGCCGTGCGCTTGCGGTCCAGGCCGGACTCCGCCGCCGCGTCCAGCGGGTGCATGTCCAGCTCCGCCACCCGCATCAGGAAACGCGGTCCGGCGAACGCGGGCTTGTTCTCCTCGTGGTCCCGGACGACATGGCAGGTGTCCTGGCACAGGAAGCACTCGATGCACTTGCGGAACTCCTGCGAACGGTCGACGTCCTCCTGCATCATCCGGTACTCACCGGGTCCGACCCCGGCGGGCGGCACGAAGGCGGGGACCTCGCGAGCCTTGTCGTAGTTGAAGCCGACGTCGGTCACCAGATCCCGTACGACCGGGAACGCGCGCAGCGGCGTGACGGTGATCGTCTCCTCCCGGGTGAACACCGACATCCGCGTCATGCACATCAGCCGCGGCCGCCCGTTGATCTCCGCCGAGCACGAACCGCACTTGCCCGCCTTGCAGTTCCAGCGCACGGCGAGGTCGGGGGCCTGGGTGGCCTGCAGCCGGTGGATGATGTCCAGCACCACCTCGCCGTCGTTGACCTCGACCTCGAAGTCCTTCAGGCCACCGCCCTTCACATCTCCGCGCCACACCTTGAAGCGGGCCTCGTAGCTGCTCACGCGTACCGCGCCTCCTCGTACCGCTCCTGCTCCCTGCTCACTCGTACAGCTCCTCTTCGGCGAGGTACTTGACCAGCTCCTCCTTCTCGAAGAGGGCGAGCAGGTCGGGGCGGATGGGCTGGGTGGTCTCGTTCACCAGGTCGATCTGTCCGGCCACGGGGTCGGTGGCGGCCAGCCCGCCGGTGGGGTCCGTGAGCTGGCACAGGAGGTTGATCCGGCGCCAGGAGCGCTCCATCGCCGGGTGGTCCTCGCGGGTGTGCCCGCCGCGCGACTCGGTGCGCTCCAGCGCCGCCCGTGCCACGCACTCGCTGACCAGGAGCATGTTGCGCAGGTCGAGGGAGAGGTGCCAGCCCGGGTTGAACTGCCGGTGGCCCTCCACCCCGGCCCGGCGCGCCCGTACCCGCAGCTCGGCGAGTTTCTCCAGGGCCCGCTCCATCTCGCCCTCCCGGCGGATGATGCCGACCAGGTCGTTCATGGTCTGCTGGAGCTCCTGGTGCAGGGTGTACGGGTTCTCGGGCGGGTGCGCGCCGGAGGCCGGGGCGCCGTCCGCCGACGCGGCGGGGACGGATTCCGGTCCCTCGGCCGAGAAGGGCCGCAGCGCCTCCGCGGCGGCCGCGTCGATCTGGGCGTCGTCCAGCGGCGGGCGGGCGCCGTCCCCGGTGAGACCGGCCGCGTACTCGGCCGCGTGCCACCCGGCCCGCCGCCCGAACACCAGCAGGTCGGAGAGCGAGTTGCCGCCCAGCCGGTTGGAGCCGTGCATACCGCCCGCGACCTCACCGGCCGCGAACAGGCCGGGTACCCCGCGGGCCGCCGCCGTGTCCGACTCGACCGCGATGCCGCCCATCACGTAGTGACAGGTGGGCCCGACCTCCATGGCCTCCGCCGTGATGTCGACGTCGGCCAGCTCCTTGAACTGGTGGTACATGGAAGGGAGTCGGCGCTTGATCACCTCGGCGGGCATCCGGGTCGACACGTCGAGGAAGACGCCGCCGTGCGGGGATCCGCGGCCCGCCTTCACCTCGGAGTTGATCGCCCGCGCGACCTCGTCGCGCGGCAGCAGCTCCGGTGGGCGCCGGTTGTGGTCCGGGTCCTCGTACCAGCGGTCGCCCTCCTCCTCCGACTGCGCGTACTTCTCCTTGAAGACATCGGGGATGTAGTCGAACATGAACCGCTTGCCGTCGGAGTTGCGCAGCACTCCGCCGTCGCCGCGGACCGACTCGGTGACGAGGATGCCCTTGACCGACGGCGGCCAGACCATGCCCGTCGGATGGAACTGCACGAACTCCATGTTCAGCAGCGGCGCCCCGGCGAGCAGCGCCAGCGCGTGCCCGTCGCCCGTGTACTCCCACGAGTTGGACGTCACCTTGAAGGACTTGCCGATGCCGCCGGTGGCGATCACCACGGAGGGAGCTTCGAGGACGAAGAAGCGGCCGGACTCGCGTTCGTAGCAGAAGGTCCCGGAGATGCGCTCGCCGTCCTTCAGGAGCCGGGTGACGGTGCACTCCTGATAGACCTTCAGGCGCGACTCGTAGTCACCGGTCTCCTTCATGTCCTCCTGCTGGAGGGACACGATCTTCTGCTGGAGCGTGCGGATCAGTTCGAGTCCGGTGCGGTCGCCGACGTGGGCGAGGCGCGGATACTCGTGGCCGCCGAAGTTGCGCTGCGAGATCCGCCCGTCCCTGGTGCGGTCGAAGAGCGCGCCCCAGGTCTCCAACTCCCATACGCGGTCCGGGGCTTCCCGGGCGTGCAGCTCGGCCATCCGCCACTGGTTGAGGAACTTGCCGCCGCGCATGGTGTCGCGGAAGTGGACCTGCCAGTTGTCGCCGGAGTTCACGTTGCCCATGGCGGCCGCGATGCCGCCCTCGGCCATCACCGTGTGCGCCTTGCCGAACAGCGACTTGCAGATCACCGCCGTACGGGCGCCGCGCTCGCGTGCCTCGATGGCGGCACGCAGTCCGGCGCCACCGGCACCGACCACGACGACGTCCCACTCCTGTCGGTCGACCACGGACATCAGAAGGCCCCACTCATGTCAGAAGAAGCGCGGATCGTCGAAGGCGCCGGACGCGACCAGGTACACGTAGAAGTCGGCGAGCGCCACGCTCACCAACGACGCCCAGGCCAGCAACATGTGACGGGCATTCAGCTTCCCGACCCACTGCCACATCCGGTAACGCACGGGGTGCTGGGAGAAGTGCTTGAGCTTCCCGCCGACGATGTGCCGGCAGGAGTGGCAGGAGAGGGTGTACGCCCAGATCAGCGTGATGTTGACCAGGAACACCAGCGTGCCGAGGCCCATGTGGCCCCAGTGGTAGTGCTCGTCGCGGAAGGAGAGCACGGTGTCGTACGTGAGGATGCCCGCGACGAGGAGGGCCGCGTAGAAGAAGTACCGGTGGATGTTCTGCAGGATCAGCGGGAAGCGGGTCTCGCCGGTGTACTTCTTGTGCGGCTCGGCGACCGCGCAGGCCGGCGGGCTCGCCCAGAAGCCCCGGTAGTAGGCCTTGCGGTAGTAGTAGCAGGTCAGCCGGAAGCCGAGCGGGAAGATCAGGATGATGATCGCGGGGGAGACGGCCCACCAGCTCCCGAACAGGTCCGCGTTCGGTCCGGCGTGCATGGTCCCGCACCGCTCGGCCAGACAGGGCGAGTAGAACGGCGAGACGTACGGCGCCGCGTAGTAGTGCGCGTCCGAGAAGGCCCGCCAGGTCGAGTACACGACGAAGGCCAGCAACCCGGCCGCGGTGGCGGCGGGCGCCAGCCACCAGCGGTCGGTCCGCAGATGCGGGGCGGCGATCGCGGCGCGCGTACCGGTTCGTACTCCGCCGCTGTTCAGATGAGGTTCCGTACCAGTGGCCAACTTCGCACTCCGGTCGGTTCGGGGGCGCGCCGGTGTCGAGGGCGCTAGTGGGAGGGACCGTGGTGCGCGCCGAGACCCTCGTCGTCGGAATCGGTCCACAAGGAGCTGTCGTACGGGGTGTCGGGGACGGGCACCAGGTCGGGCAGCCGGCCGGACGCGGACACCGCCGGTCCGGGCCCGGTGGAGAGCCTGGGGGAGGGGCCGGTGGCCTCGCGCAGCAGCGCGACGCTCTCCCGCAGGTGGTCGGCGTCGGCGCGCACGCGGCGCATCTCCAGACCGGCGCCCATCTGCTGTTCCAGGCGCCGCACCGACCGCTGCAGATCGTCGAGGCTGCGCTGGACTGACGTCAGGTCGTCGTGCACGGACATGACTTGCCCTCACTTCCGCGGGCCCTGCGGCCCCAGGCGGCAACGTTCATGCGCCTGCGAGTGTTGCGCGTCACCCGCACTCGTGTGAAGGCGTGTGCACGGATTGAAGGTCGACGCGCTTCAGAACGAAGCGTGCGCGCCGGTGGATTTCCCTGTGCGCCGGTCGAATCCGACCGGCGCACAGGGAAAATCCCGGCCGCCGGGGTACCCCGGGCGCCCGGGACGCCCGGGACGGTACGAGGAGACGCGTCCCGGGGTGTCCGGGGCCGAGGAATCCCGCGGCGGGCCCTTCGCCCTGCGGGCGCCACGGCGCCGACGGACCCGTCGCCCCTGCTCGCCACGGGCGTGCCGCGGGCCCCCACGGGCCTCGCGGGCGTGCCTCGGCCCCC
>NZ_JBIAIQ010000004.1:0-38764 GCF_042871525.1 Streptomyces sp. NPDC005784 | reverse complement strand
CACCGCCCCTGACGGGCGTGCCTCGGCCCCACCGCCCCTGACGGGCGTGCCTCGGCCCCACCGCCCCTGACGGGCGTGCCTCGGCCCCACCGCCCCTGACGGGCGTGCCTCGGCCCCACCGCCCCTGACGGGCGCGCCTCGGTCCACACGCCCGCCAGGGCCCCCGCGGGCGCCATGGCGGGCCCGGGTCCGTGGTGGGGCCCGGTGTACGGCGGGCCCGGGTCTGCGGTGGGCCCGCAGCGCAGCGCGGTGCGGGCCCGGATTGCGCCGCACGAGTGGGGTTCCGTACGCCCGTCGCCGTGTCGCCGCCTCTGCCCTGCCGCACTGCTCTTCAGTTAGCCCGTAGATCAGATCAGCTCCATATACCGCCAAACGGGATCAGAAGCAGACCTGCCCCCTACAGCGGAGCGTCCCCCGGAGGTTGCAGTGATGTCCCACGAAGGCGTCGGACTGCGCGCGGTGATGCGCTCGGCCGCATTCCTCACCGCGGGCGTGCTCGCGGTACCCGCCCTCGCCGCGTGCAGTGCGGACGACGAGGCGGACAAACCCGCGGCCGTGCAGGACATCGCGCCCGCGTCCCGTGACCTGATCGCGGACGGCGGCACCCTGCGCTGGGCCGTGGATGCCGTACCGGAGACGCTGAACACGTTCCAGGCGGACGCCAGCGCCGCGACCTCCCGTGTCGCCGGTGCCGTCCTGCCGTCGATGTACCGGCTGGACGCGAACGGGCGGCCGCAGATCAACTCCGATTACCTGGAGTCGGCGAAGGTCGTGGGCACGTCGCCCAAGCAGGTCGTTCTGTACAAACTCAACCAGCAGGCCGTGTGGAGCGACGGACGTGAGATCGGCGCCGCCGACTTCGCCGCCCAGTGGCGCGCCCTGTCCGGCAAGGACTCCGCGTACTGGACGGCACGCAACGCCGGCTACGACCGTATCGAGAAGATCGAGCGGGGCAAGAACAACCTGGAGGTCCGCGTCACGTTCAGCCGGCCCTACGCCGACTGGAAGGCACTGTTCTCGCCGCTGTACCCGAAGGACGTCATGGGTACCGCGGACTCCTTCAACGACGGCGCGCGGCGCAAGCTCAAGGTCACCGCGGGGCCCTTCGCGCTGAAGGAGGTCGACCGCAAGGGCGGCGAGGTCCGCCTCACCCGCAACGCCCGCTGGTGGGGCCACCCCAGCAAGCTCGACGAGATCGACCTGGTGGCGGTGGCCCGTGACAAGCGGGCCGAGGCGCTTGCCGAGGACAAGCTCGACCTTGCCGAGATCGACCCCGCCGAGGCCGAGCGCGTCACCCTCGCCGCGCGGAACAAGGACGGCGCCCCGTTGCAGGGGGCCACCCCGAGCGAGCGGCACACGGCGGGCGCGAAGGGCGAGAAGGACACGTCCAAGAAGAAGAGCGAGAAGGACACCTCGTCCGCGGAGGAGGACGGGAAGCACGCGGCGGACGAGAAGAGCGACAGGGGCGACAAGGGCACCCACGGCGAGAAGAGCGCCCACGGCGAGAAGAGCGACAAGGGCGAGAAGAGCACCAAGGGCGAGAACGGCGACGAAGGCGAGAAGGACGACGGCAGCGAGAAGGGCGCGGCAGGCGCGAAGGGGAGCGAGGCCAAGGCGAAGGAGGCCCCCTCGCGGTCGGCGCTGAGCTACTTCGTGGTCCGCAAGTCCCTCGAACCCGCCTACACCCAGCTCGCCCTCAACGGCTCGGAGGGTCCCCTCGCCGACGAGCGCGTCCGCCGCGCGGTGGCCCGCGCCCTGGACCGGAAGGAGCTGGCCCGGGTCGTCCTCCAGCCGCTCGGTCTGCCGGCCGAGCCGGTGGGCAGCCATCTCGCCCTCGCGGGCCAGGCGGCGTACGCCGACAACAGCGGCGCCCTCGGCGACCAGGACGCCGCGGAGGCGCGGGCGCTGCTCGCGGACGCCGGTTGGGTGCCCGGCGGGCCGATCACCGAGCAGAAGAAGGCGGAGAAGGCGGCCGGGTCCAAGGGCAAGAAGAAGGACGCGGGCGAGGACGACAGGCCGGGCAAGGGCGGGACGTACTTCGACGGCGAGGACGACAAGCCGTCCGGGGTGGACCGGAAGCCGGCACAGGACCCCAAGGACCACACGAGGAAGCAGGAGCAGCAGGCCGGGGCGAGGTCGGGCGCGCACTCGGACGAGCAGGCCGCCCGGCACCTGGACGGCCGGCAGTACGCCGGGCAGGGCGGCCTTCCGGGGGCGTACGCGCCCAGGGGGACGGCCGCGCCCAAGGGGACGGCCGCTCCGGCGGGCGCCGCGTCCAATGTCCTCGCCAAGGACGGCAAACCCCTGACGCTCCGCTTCGTCGTGCCCTCCGGGGCGGGCTCGGAGTCCCTTCGGCTCGTCGCCGACCGGATCGCGCGGATGCTCCAGCACATCGGTGTCCGTACGGACATCTCGAAGGTCTCCGACGAGAGCTACTTCAAGGACCACATCGCCTCGGGCCAGTACGACCTGGCGCTCTACTCGTGGCCCGCCTCCGCCTTCCCGGCCACCGACGCCCGCCCGATCTACGCCAAGCCCGTTCCGGCGGCGGACGGCTCGCTGAGCGTCGAGCAGAACTACACCCGCGTCGGTACCGACCAGGTGGATCAGCTGTTCGACCAGGCGCTTTCCACCCTGAACGAGGACGAGGAGCGCTCCCTGGTCCGCAAGGCGGACGCCCGCATCTGGGCGGCCGCCGGCTCCATCCCCCTCTATCAGCGCCCCCAGCTGGCCGCCGCCCGCATCGGCCTGGCGAACACCGGAGCCTTCGGATTCCAGACCCCGGTGTACGAGGACATGGGCTTCCTGAAGAAGGGCGCGCACCCTTCGGCGAGCCCGTCGAAGAGCCGATGACCTGGGGGTGAACGACCGGGGCCCGCCCTGTGGCGGGCCCGCCGGGTCCGGCCCCCCGTGGCCCTGCGGAGGCCGCCTCCGTCCGGGCCACGTACCATGGGGTAAGGCCGTGGCGTGTTCAGCCCGGCAGGCCCCGCGCTGCGGAGGCCGTCCACTCACTCCGGGAGAAGCGCCTCAATATGGCCACGCGCCACGACATCCGCAACGTCGCCATCGTCGCCCACGTCGACCACGGCAAGACCACTCTGGTCGACGCCATGCTCAAGCAGGCCGGTGCCTTCGCCGCGCACGCCGCCGAGTCGCTCGACGACCGCATGATGGACTCGAACGACCTGGAACGTGAGAAGGGCATCACGATCCTGGCGAAGAACACGGCGGTCAAGTACCACCCGAAGGATGGCGGCGACGTCATCACGATCAACATCATCGACACCCCCGGCCACGCCGACTTCGGTGGTGAGGTCGAGCGCGGCCTGTCGATGGTGGACGCGGTCGTCCTGCTCGTCGACGCCTCCGAGGGCCCGCTGCCCCAGACGCGCTTCGTGCTGCGCAAGGCGCTGCAGCAGCGTCTGCCGGTCATCCTGTGCATCAACAAGACCGACCGCCCGGACTCCCGGATCGACGAGGTCGTCAACGAGACCTACGACCTCTTCCTGGACCTGGACGCGGACGAGGAGCAGATCGAGTTCCCCATCGTCTACGCGTGTGCGCGTGACGGTGTCGCCTCGCTGACCAAGCCCGAGGACGGCACGGTCCCGCAGGACAGCGACAGCCTGGAGCCGTTCTTCTCCACGATCCTGTCGCACGTCCCGGCCCCGGAGTACGACGAGGCGGCCCCGCTCCAGGCCCACGTGACCAACCTGGACGCCGACAACTTCCTCGGCCGTATCGCGCTGCTCCGCGTCGAGCAGGGTGAGCTGCGCAAGGGCCAGACCGTCACGTGGATCAAGCGCGACGGCACGATGTCCAACGTGCGCATCACCGAGCTGCTGATGACCGAGGCGCTCACCCGCAAGCCCGCCGAGGTGGCCGGCCCCGGTGACATCTGCGCCGTCGCCGGTATCCCGGACATCATGATCGGCGAGACCCTGGCCGACCCGGAGAACCCGATCGCGCTGCCGCTGATCACGGTCGACGAGCCGGCGATCTCCATGACCATCGGCACGAACACCTCGCCGCTGGTCGGCCGTGGCGGCACGGGCAAGGGCGCGGACGCCAAAGCCGCGGTCAAGGACAAGGACCGCAAGGTCACCGCCCGCCAGGTCAAGGACCGTCTCGACCGCGAGCTGGTCGGTAACGTCTCCCTCCGTGTGCTCGACACCGAGCGCCCGGACGCCTGGGAGGTCCAGGGCCGCGGTGAGCTCGCGCTCGCCATCCTGGTCGAGCAGATGCGCCGCGAGGGCTTCGAGCTGACCATCGGCAAGCCGCAGGTGGTCACCCAGGTGATCGACGGCAAGGTCCACGAGCCGGTCGAGCGCATGACGATCGACGTCCCCGAGGAGCACATGGGCGCGGTCACGCAGCTCATGGGCGTCCGCAAGGGCCGCATGGACAACATGTCGAACCACGGCTCCGGCTGGGTTCGCCTGGAGTTCGTCGTTCCCTCGCGCGGCCTCATCGGCTTCCGGACCGAGTTCCTGACCGGCACGCGCGGTACAGGCATCGCCCACTCCATCCACGAGGGCCACGAGCCGTGGTTCGGCATCCTGACGACCCGCAACAACGGTTCGCTGGTCGCCGACCGCGCGGGTGCCGTCACCGCGTTCGCGATGACGAACCTCCAGGAGCGCGGTGTGCTGTTCACCGACCCCGGCACCGAGGTGTACGAGGGCATGATCGTCGGCGAGAACTCGCGCGCCGACGACATGGACGTGAACATCACCAAGGAGAAGAAGCTCACGAACATGCGGTCCGCCGCCGCTGACTCGTTCGAGGCGATCGTCCCGCCGCGCAAGCTCTCCCTGGAGCAGTCGCTGGAGTTCTGCCGCGACGACGAGTGCGTCGAGGTGACTCCGGAGTCCGTTCGCATCCGCAAGGTCGTCCTCGACCAGAAGGAGCGCGGCCGCACCGCGAGCCGCGCCAAGCACGGCTGATCCACCGGCCTCACCGGCTGATCCACCGGCAAAAAAGCCCGGGCATCCCCAGCATGGGGGTGCCCGGGCTTTTTGCCACCCGTTTTCCGCCCTCCCGTGTCCGAAATGCGGTACGCCCCGACCGATACGCATGTAACACGTCCGTTTCGGGGGCTTCTCCCGCAGATCATTTTGTCCAGATTTTGGAAGATGTACGCGCCAGCTGTGATGGAACCGAGACCTAAAGGCTGTGGTCGGTTATCTGGCTCATGTCAGATAGTTAGCCGCGTAACGCTCGGGTCAATGGGTCATGCGCTGTGGGGACAGCGCCGACTCACGAGCACAGTGGGGTGCTTGATCCTCCGTCAGGGGTGTCGTAGGTCAATCAGTACCCCTCCTGTCCGTGCACCGGTTGAGTCATGAGGAGGTACCCATGTGCGGTGTCATCAGCACCATGTGGGTCACATCGTCCCCCGCGGTCCGCGACGACGGCGCGGAGTTACGAGCCCGGGTCCGTGCCCGCGCGTACTGACGCGGAGGCCGGCGCCGAAGCCCGGCCCGACGGACCGCGCCGTGGTCTCAACTACGCGCGTCCCACTGGGGTTTCCGGGCGACTGCCGGGTAACTGACGTCTCTTCTGAACCGAACGGTGGCCGGGCACGCCAGGTGACGGCCGCCGACTTGGCGCAGCCTCCTCCGCTCCCGCGGACCGGCGCCGCCGAGTACGGCACACCCACACTTGCGGAATGGGCGAATTGTGACGAGTCCTATCGAGACTGAGGACGGCGCGGAACCGGTCGTCGTGCACGGCGGGCAGGTGGCGACCGCGAAACCCGAGGGCGAGCAGCTCGTCGGTCGGTCTCCCGGCCAGTTGATGTGGCTCCGCTTCAAGCGGGACCGCTCGGGGGTCATCTCCGCCTACGTCGTGGGGTTCTTCTTCCTGATCGGGGTGCTCGCCCCGCTGATCGCCAAGCTGTACGGCAAGAATCCGTACACGGTGTACGCGGACGAACGTCCGGAGCTCTTCGACAGCGCCGGCGTTCCGCTCCAGCCCAACGGCGGTATCAGCAGCGAGTTCTGGTTCGGCCTGGAACCCGGCAACGGCTACGACGTCTTCACCAAGCTGATCTTCGGCATCCGGACCTCGCTGATGATCTCCGTGGCGGTGACGGTCACCGTCGTGATCACCGGCATCCTGCTCGGAGTCACCGCCGGCTACATCGGCGGGAAGGTCGACTACGGCATCAGCCGCGTCATCGACTTCCTGCTGGCCTTCCCGTCGCAGCTCTTCTTCATCGCGAGCATGCCCGTCGTGGTCTCGCTCTTCGTGAGTCCGCGCGACGAGACACCGACCTATGTACGCGTGGTCGCACTGATCGCCGTCCAATGGGTCCTCGGCTGGATGAGTCTCGCCCGCATCCTGCGGGGAACCGCACTCGCGCTGCGAGAACGGGAGTTCATCGAAGCGGCCAAGGTGAGTGGGGCGTCCCCCTGGCGGATCATCAGCAAGGAGGTGCTGCCCAACGTGGTCACACCGCTCCTGGTGCAGTCCACCTACCTGCTCCCGAACTTCGTGACGATCGAGGCGGGCCTGTCGTTCCTCGGTGTCGGAATCGTCGAACCGACGCCCGACTGGGGACAGATGTTCTCCAAGGCCTCGACGGAACTCGTCCTGCAGAACGACATCACCTACATGTTCTTCCCGGGCGTCTCGATGATCATTTTCGTCGTCGCGTTCAACCTGCTCGGGGATTCGGTCAGGGACGCCTTCGATCCCAAGACGGCTCGCTGACCAAAGAGTTGTGGGGGCCTTCGCCCCGATTTCGAACGGCACTTCCACAGCACATCAATGGCACTTCACTGGTTCGACGACCGCAACTCCACGGCACCACAGGTGCACTTGTTCGCACCGGTGATACACAGATGGGTAGGAATCTGAGTGATGAGTAGGGGCGGACGCCACGCATACGCCGCAATCTCAGTGCTCGCGGCGGGAGCTCTCGTGCTCACCGGTTGCAGCAAGGGCGGCAGCGACAAGGGGAACAACAGCAAGGACAAGCAGAACGCGCAGCGCCAGCAGGCGTCGATCAAGTTCGGCAACGCCGCTGACTCCACCGGCCCCGCGGCCGAGGTCCCCGGCGCGAAGAGCGGCGGCACGATGGAGGTCCTCCAGCGTGACAGCTACGCGCACCTGGACCCGGGCCAGATCTACGTCTCCGACGAGGGCTCACTCGCCACGCTGCTCCACCGCGGTCTCACCGGGTACAAGGCCACGAGCGACGACGGCTCCAAGCACGAGGTCGTCGGCGACCTCGCCACCGACTCCGGCACCACGACGGACGGCGGCAAGACCTGGAAGTACACGCTCAAGGCCGGCATCAAGTTCGAGGACGGTACGGCGATCACGTCCAAGGACGTCCGCCAGACCATGGAGCGCCTCTTCGCCCCCTTCATCAACCAGGGCCCGCCCTACATCCAGCAGTGGCTCGCCGACACGCCGGGCGCGGACTACCGCAAGCTGCTGAAGGACGGCCCCTACAAGGGCAAGCACCTGCCGGACAGCATCCTTCAGACGCCGGACGACAAAACCATCGTCTTCAAGTTCAAGACGTCGCACCCCGACCTGCCGTACGCCCTCGCCATGGCGGGCTACGCGGTGGTGTCCGCGAAGGGCGACACCAAGGAGAAGTACGACCGCGCGCCCGTGACGACCGGACCGTACAAGATCCAGTCGTTCAAGTCCGGCAAGTCGATGGTCCTCGTGAAGAACACCAACTGGGACCCGAAGACCGACCCGATCCGTCACCAGTACGTGGACCAGTTCAACATCACGTTCAACCAGCAGTACGAGACGTCCACCAAGACGCTGCTGGCCGACACCGGCGCCGACCAGGCCGGCATCAGCTTCAACAACCAGGTCGACGCGGGCAACCTCTCCAAGGTCCTCGCCGACCCGAAGATGAAGGCCCGTACGGTCTCGGGCTTCCAGCCCTACGTCGGCCAGATGAACATCAACATGAGCCACCCGGCCCTCAAGGACAAGAAGATCCGCGAGGCCATCGCCTACGCCCTGCCGATCACGCCGTTCGTGCGAGCCTACGGCGGCACCGACGCGATGGAGGTCGCAGGCGGCCTCATCAGCCCGACCGTCAGCGGCTACGACGCGTCCTTCGACCCGTTCGGCAAGAAGAAGAAGCCGGCCGGTGACCCCGTCAAGGCCAAGGCCCTGCTGAAGGAAGCGGGCAAGGTGGGCATGAAGCTGACCTTCGGCTACATCAACACCCCCGAGGGCCAGCAGTACTCCACCGCCATGGCGGAGGGCCTGAAGAAGGCCGGCTTCGACGTCCAGCGCCAGGAGATCCCGGCCGAGACCTTCTACGACCAGGTCAGCAAGCTGGACAACAACTACGACATCTTCCACACCGCGTGGGGTGCCGACTGGCCGTCCGCCTCGACCGTGATCCCGCCGCTGTACGACGGCCGGGCGATCGCCGACGGTGCGCAGAACTACTCGCAGGTCAACGACCCCAAGGTGAACGCGGACATCGACCGCATCAACAAGATCACCGACCCGGTCAAGGGCGCGGCCGAGTGGGAGAAGGTCGACCAGTACCTGGTCAAGGACCTCGTCAACGTCGTCCCGACGGCGTACTACAAGCAGACCCAGATCGCCGGCAGCAAGGTCGGCGGCCTGGTCTACGACGACGTGATCGGTGGCGTCGACCCGCGTCGCCTGTTCGTCAAGTAACCGTCGCTCTGACGGGGCCCGGTGCGCTCGCCGCCCAGCGAGGCGGACGCGCCGGGCCCCGCTGGGCCCCGCTGACGTCTGAGAGCTGCCCCTGCCATGCTGCGCTTCCTCATTCGCCGGACACTCGGCGCCGTCGTCATTCTCTTCCTGCTGAGTATCGTCGCGTTCCTGCTGTTCTTCGGGATGCCGAGGGACCCGGGGTTGCTGATGTGCGGCAAGACATGCACGCCCGCCAACCTCGAGAACATCCACCACGTGCTCGGCCTCGACAAGTCGATCCCCGAGCAGTACGGGATCTTCCTGCACAACCTCGTGCTGGGCAGCAGCGGCTTCACCCAAGGTCCGTGCCCCGCACCCTGCTTCGGGTACTCGTACCACACCAATGAGCAGGTCTGGGGCACCCTGATGGACCGCCTGCCCACGACGGTGTCGCTGACGCTGGGCGCCGCGGTCTGCTTCCTGATCGTGGGTCTGGGCACGGGCATGCTCGCCGCATGGAAGCGCGGCACGTTCGTGGACAAGACGGTGACGGCCGGGGCGATGGTGCTCAGCTCGATGCAGATCTACTTCCTCGGCCCGCTGGCGCTGGCAGCTCTCGTCTACCAGAGCCACCTCTTCTCCAAGCCCGCCTACAACGACTTCACCGCGAACCCGGTCAGCTGGTTCACCGGACTGATCATCCCGTGGGTGATCCTCTCCACGATCTTCGCCTCGCAGTACACGCGTATGGCGCGCTCGTCGATGATCGAGCAGCTCCAGGAGGAACACGTACGCACCGCCCGGGCGAAGGGCATGTCGCGCAAGTACGTCTTCTTCCGCTACGCCTGGCGCGGTTCCCTGATCCCCATCGTCACCATCTTCGGCATCGACCTCGGCTCGCTGCTGGGCGGCGCGATCATCACCGAGTACACGTTCGGACTGCCCGGCCTCGGCAAGCTCGCCGTCGAGTCGGTGTTCTTCAGCGACCTTCCGCTGCTGCTGGGTGTGATGCTCTTCTCCGCCGCCATGATCCTGCTGTTCAACATCATCGTGGATGCCTGCTACGCCTTCATCGACCCGCGCGTGCGGCTGTCCTAGGAGCATTCCGTGACCACTCTGACCAAGGAATCGGGCGCCGGTGCCCCGACGGACTCGGGTGCCTTCCTCTCGGTGCGTGACCTGTACGTCCGGTTCAGGACCGAGGACGGCGTCGTCAAGGCCGTCGACGGGCTCTCCTTCGAGCTCGAACGGGGCAAGACCCTGGGCATCGTGGGGGAGTCGGGCTCCGGCAAGTCGGTGACCAACCTGACCGTCCTCGGCCTGCACAACCCGATGTTCACGACCATCGAGGGCGAGATCGTGCTCGACGGCCAGGAGCTGATCACGGCCCGTGAGTCGGAGTTGGAGAAGGTACGCGGCAACAAGGCCGCGATGATCTTCCAGGACCCGCTGACCGCGCTCTCCCCGTACTACACGGTGGGCCGGCAGATCGCCGAGCCGTTCAGGAAGCACACCGGGGCGTCGAAGAAGGCCGCCTGGGACCGGGCGGTGGAGATGCTCGGCAAGGTCGGCATCCCGAACCCCAAGGAGCGGGCGAAGGACTATCCGCACCAGTTCTCCGGCGGTATGCGTCAGCGCGCGATGATCGCGATGGCGCTGGTCTGCGACCCCGACCTGCTGATCGCGGACGAGCCGACCACCGCACTCGATGTCACCGTGCAGGCCCAGATCCTCGACCTCCTGAAGGACCTCCAGCAGGAGTTCGGCTCGGCGATCATCTTCATCACGCACGACCTGGGCGTGATCGCGGACATGGCCGACGACATCATGGTGATGTACGCGGGCGGGGCGGTGGAACGCGGTTCGGTGAACGAAGTGCTCCGCTCGCCCCAGCATCCCTACACCTGGGGCCTGCTGAACTCGATGCCGCGGCTGGACTCGGACCTCAGTACGCCGCTGGCGCCCATCCCCGGCGCGCCGCCCTCCCTGCTGAAGCCGCCGTCGGGCTGCCGGTTCCACCCCCGCTGCACCTTCCAGGGCGAGGTCGGGGGCGCGCGGTGCGTCGACGAACTCCCGCTGCTGCCGGCGGGCCGGGGAGGCGCGTGTCACCTCACGGCCGAGCAGAAGCAGACCATTTTCATCGAGCAGATCAAGCCCCGGCTGCGGTAGGGAGAACAGCAACATGAAGGAAGACGTCGCAAAAGACGTCCCGACGGGTGCTGCCACGCTGCCCGCCCCGCGCGCGGCCGCCGGCGACAGCTCCGCGGAGCCGTTGCTGGTGGTCGAGAACCTGGTCAAGCACTTCCCGGTCAAGGGCGGCTTCCCGATCCGGCGCACCATCGGCGCGGTGCAGGCCGTGGACGGCATCGACCTGACGGTCCACGTGGGCGAGAGCTTCGGCCTGGTGGGGGAGTCGGGCTGCGGCAAGTCGACGACCGGACGCCTGATCACCCGCCTTCTGGAACCGACGGGCGGCACGATCTCGTACCGCGGCCAGGACATCAGCCACGCCAGTCGCAAGCAGCTGACGCCGGTCCGCTCCGAGATCCAGATGATCTTCCAGGACCCCTATTCGTCGCTGAATCCGCGCCAGACGGTCGGCAAGATCATCTCGGCTCCGATGGAGATCAACGGGATCAATCCGGAAGAGGGCCGGGAGAAGCGGGTCCGCGAACTGCTGGAGATCGTCGGGCTCAGCCCCGAGCACTACAACCGCTTCCCGCACGAATTCTCCGGCGGTCAGCGCCAGCGCATCGGCGTGGCCCGCGCACTGGCCTCGGAGCCGAAGCTGATCGTCGCGGACGAGCCGGTCTCCGCCCTGGACGTCTCCATCCAGGCGCAGGTCGTCAACCTCCTCCAGGAGGTGCAGAAGGAACTGGGCATCGCGTTCCTGTTCATCGCCCACGACCTGGCGGTCGTACGGCACTTCTCGCAGCGTGTCGCGGTCATGTACCTCGGCAAGGTGATCGAGGTCGGCGACCGGGAGTCGATCTACACCCGGCCCCGGCACCCCTACACCCACGCCCTGCTCTCCGCGGTCCCCGAGGTCGAACTGAACGAGACGGGCAAGGTTCGGCGTGAGCGGATCCGGCTCGCGGGCGACGTGCCGTCACCCATCTCCCCGCCCTCCGGCTGCCGGTTCCGCACCCGCTGCTGGAAGGCGCAGGACAAGTGCGCCCAGGAGGAACCGCCGCTGGTCCGGATCTCGGGCAACCACGACGGCCACCTGACGGCCTGCCACTTCCCGGAGGACCCGACCACCGAGGGCCGCGCCGAGGACATCGTGCTGGACCCGGCACTGGTGGCCCTGGAGGACGCCTCAGAGGGCCTGTAGGCGACCTGTCGGACACGGGCCCGCTGCTGTCGCGCGGGCCCCTGTGCCCTTCGGGAGAGGAGGGGTGCCGCCGCGCCGGCCCGTGTCGCTTGGTGAGCTTGGTGAGGCGGGGTGCCCGCAGTGCGGGCTCGGCCCCAGGGGGTCCTGCCGGCCGCCGCCGTGCGGGCTCTGTCTCCGGGGCTCGTGGCGGGCTGCCCCCGTGCGGTTTCGCCTCCGGGGCCTCTCACCGGCTGCCGCCCGCAGGGGCTTGTGCCCGTATCTCCTGGTCGCCTGCCCGCTCTGCGGGGCCGTTCCTTTCGGCGGGGTCCGCCACCTCCGGGCGGGGTCCGCCACCTCCGGTGGCCGGGTCCCTCACTTTCGCGTGGGCGCGTTCGCTCGGGTCAGGCCGGGCCCGCGACGGTGATGATCTCGGGGGCGGTGGGGGAGAGCGGCTCCCGGCCCCAGTCGCCGTACTGCTCGCGCACGACGAGTCCGGCCTCGCCGAGGAACTCCCCGAGCGCGTCCGCGCCCAGGAACCGCAGGGTGCTGCGGCTGACCCTCGGCCGTTCCCAGCGCGCGTGCTCGAACGTCTCGCTGAACGTCACGCGGTCCCCGAGCACGGGCGTCTCGACCTCGTGCCGGACCCGTACGGCGTCCCCGTGCTCGTCGCTGACCTCGCGGGCCCGCTCGGGCCGCCAGGTCTCCCACGCCCGGACCGCGGGATTGCGGGTCTCGAAGACGAACCGCCCGCCGTCGCCGAGCGCCTGCCGCACGGCGGCCAGCGCGGAGCGCACCTCCTCGTCGCCGACGAGCACCTGAAACGCGTGCCCGGTCATCACGACCAGGTCGAACTCCCGCTCCCAGCGCACCGATCCGAGATCCCCGAGTACCCACTCGACGTCGGCCTGCCGGCGCCCCTGCACCAGCATGGCCGCGGCGGGATCGAGCCCGCACAACCGCCCCTCGTGACCGGCCTCCCGGGCCCGCGCCAACAGCCGTCCCGTCCCGCATCCGACATCGAGCACGGACCGCGCGGACATCACCAGGTCCAGGTAGAAGTCGTCGCTCGGGCCCCATGGATTCAGCGCGTCGTACAGGGCGGCGAGCGAGACGTCACTGAACGAACGGTCAGTCATCGCAGCAGTCTCTCAGCCCGCGCGGCCACCCGAAACCACTGATCGGGAAGGATCGGGTGAGCAAGTGGGCGAAAGTGGTGGCAGGTTGAACGGGCCGACCGGGAGCCGGGGAAACTGGCTCCGACACCGCTCGCGAGAAACGGGACGAGATGCTGCATCACCTCGAGCTGTGGGTACCGGACCTGGGGCGGGCCGTGCGCTCCTGGGGCTGGCTGCTGGAGCGGCTCGGGTACGCGCCGTACCAGGACTGGCCGGACGGCCGTAGCTGGCGGCTGGGGGAGACCTACCTCGTGTTCGAGCAGTCGCCCGCCCTGACCGCGGACCACCACGACCGGCTGCGCCCGGGGCTCAACCACCTCGCCTTCCACGTCACGAGCCGGGCCGAGCTCGACACACTCGTCGAGGAGGCACCGGCGTACGGCTGGACGCTCCTGTTCCCCGAACGCCACCCCTACGCGGGCGGCTCCGGACACCGCGCCGCCTACCTGGAGAACACCGACGGCTTCGAGGTCGAACTCGTCGTCAGGGAGGCCAAGAGGGAGGCCGAGGGCGTCAGCGGATGATCCGGCCGCGCAGCACGATGCGCCGCGGGTGCCGCAGGACCCCCGGTTCCCCGCGGGGGTCCGTGTCGTAGACGGTGATGTCGGCCAGGGCGCCCTCGGTCAGCAGGGGCAGACCCAGGAAGGCACGCGCGGTCCAACTGGCCGCGCCGACGCCGGCCTCGGGCGGCAGCCCGGCCCCGACGAGGTGCTCGACCTCGACGGCGACGTTGCCGTGGGGGGCCGAGTCCGTGCCGGCGAGAACGGTGACACCGGCGTCGTACGCCTCCCGGACCCGGCGGATCATCGTGCGGTGCCCCTCGTGCCAGAGCCGGCCCCGGGCGTTGTCCTTGGCGCGGCGTTTCGCGCCGTACGCGAACGCGGTGAGGGTGGGGACGTACGACGTGCCGTGCCCGGCCATCAGCCCGACGCACTCCTGCGGCATCCCCATGCCGTGCTCGATCGAGTCGACCCCGGCGCGGGCCGCGCCCAGCACGCCCGCCGCGGACTGGCAGTGGGCCGCGACCCGGCCACCCGCCGCGTGCACGCCCTCGACCACGTCGCGCAGCAGCTCGTACGGCACCGGTGGCGCCTCGAAGTCCCAGTCGCCCATGAGCTTGCACCAGCCGTCGTGGGCCTTCGCCTCGGCCACCGCCGCGGCGACCAGGTCGTCGGTCACCGTGTGGAACCCGGCGTTGCGGGAGAGCCCCGCCCAGGCCAGCCAGCGACCCGCCGTGATCATGCGGGGCGAGCCGGCGGCCTCGCGCAGCTCGTCGGGGATCTCACCCAGCAGACCCGGAAAGCGCAGGGCCGTGACGCCCGCGTCCCGGTGCTCGGCGATCTGCTCGGCGAAGACCTCCGGATCGAAGCCCGTGCCGTCCCCCGCGGCGGTACCCGGGTGGGTGTGGACGTCCACGAGGCCCGGCAGCAGGAATCCGCCGTCGGCGACGGTCTCCGCCGGGACGGAGGGGCGCTGGAAGGTGATCCGGTCGCCGAGTGTCCAGAGGTCGCGTACGACGCCGTCGGGCAGGACGGTTCCGCGCAGGTGGAAGGACATGACGCGACAGTCTGCCGGTGCCGGCCGGGTGAGGGCAACGCCCCCCGCACGGACCGCCTTTGACGGTCCGTGGCCGCCGCCCAGTCGCTCGACTTAATCGCTCGACATCGACCGGGTCGACCGGGATGCTTCACCTCGATGACTTCACAGACACGAACGGACACACCCCCCGCCTGGGACGAGCGCACCCAGCTGGCCACGTTCCTCGACTACGCCCGCGCCACCGTCCGCGCCAAATGCGAGGGCGTGTCCGCTGAGGACGCCCGCAAGACCCCGCTGCCCGGGTCCCCGCTGATGACCCTCAGCGGGCTCGTCAACCATCTCCGCTGGGTCGAGTACCACTGGTTCCAGGTGGTCTTCCTGGGCGAGGAGTCCAAGGGTCCCTGGACGGACGAGGACCCCGACCGCGAGATGCGTATCGCCGTCGACTTCCCGCTGCCGCAGCTCCTCGACGAGTACGAGGAACAGAGCGCCCGCTACCGCACGTTGGTGGCCGCGCACGACCTCGACGCCAAGGCCGAACGGCCGGGCCGCGACGGCACCCGGTTCGACCTCCGCTGGATCGTCCTCCACCTCGTGGAGGAGACGGCCCGCCACAACGGCCACCTCGACATCCTGCGTGAGCTGGCCGACGGCCGGACGGGAGACTGACCGTGGCAGAAGCTCAGTTGTCGCACCCCACCATCCGCACGATCACCTTCGACTGCGTCGGCGATCCGTACGATGTCGGGCTGTTCTGGAGCCGGCTGCTCGGCCGGCCGCTCCACGACGACGACAAGCCCGGTGACCCGGAGGCGGTGATCGAGGACCCGTCCGGTGGCCCGACCCTCCTGTTCGTGCGGGTCCCCGAGGGCAAGACCGTCAAGAACCGCGTCCACCTCGACCTGACCCCGCACGGCCGCACCCGCGACGAGGAGGTCGAACACGCCCTGTCTCTCGGCGCCCGCCGAGTCGCGGACCACATTCGCCCCGACGGCGGCGGCTGGGTCGTCCTCGCGGACCCCGAGGGCAATGAATTCTGTATGGAACGCGGAGATCTGGAGTTGGGTTGACCCGGCCGGTCGGATGCCGGAACGGTCCCGTCAGGGACCCGGCGATTCCCTTGGCGGGACGGAGAAGGCCCGCACCGGGACGGAGAAGGCCCGCACCGAGACGGTGCGGGCCTTCGTTCCCCTGAAACCGGCGTTCATGGGCTCGGGTCAATGGGCCGAGAAAGTCGGTTCCGCAAGGGGGCGGCTGACGAAAAGGGGTGTGTCAGACCGCCGCCTCGGGGTCCTTGGAGAGACGCTGGGCCGGAATGGTCTCCTTCGTCTCCGGGTAGTGGCACGCCGTCAGGTGACCGTCGCTGCTGCCCGAGATCTGCACCAGCGGCGGAGCCTCGGTCGCGCACTTCTCCGTCGCCTTCCAGCAGCGGGTGCGGAAGCGGCAGCCCGACGGCGGGTTGAGCGGGGAGGGCACGTCACCGGTGAGCAGGATGCGCTCGCGGGCCGGGACGTCGTCCGCGGTCGCCTCGGGAACGGCGGACATCAGCGCCCGCGTGTACGGGTGGCGCGGGTTCTCGTACAGGTCCTCGCGGTTGGCGATCTCGACGATCTTGCCGAGGTACATCACCGCGACGCGCTCCGAGAAGTGCCGCACGATCGCGAGGTCGTGGGCGATGAACAGGAACGCGATGCCCAGGTCCCGCTGGAGGTCCTGGAGCAGGTTCACGACCTGGGCCTGGATGGAGACGTCGAGCGCCGAGACCGGCTCGTCCGCCACGATCAGCTTCGGCGAGAGCGCCAACGCCCTTGCCACACCGATGCGCTGGCGCTGACCGCCGGAGAACTCGTGCGGGAAGCGGTTGTAGTGCTCCGGGTTGAGGCCGACCGTCTCCAGGAGTTCGCGGACGCGCTTCTCGTGGCCGCCGGGCGGGTTGATCCCGTTGATCTCCATCGGACCCGAGATGATCTTGCCGACCGTCTGCCGCGGGTTCAGCGAGGCGTACGGGTCCTGGAAGATCATCTGGATCTCGGACCGGATCGGCGCCAGCTGCTTGCGGCCCGCGTGCGTGATGTCCTGGCCGCGGTAGCTGATCTTGCCGCCGGTGGGCTCGAGCAGGCGCGTGACCAGCCGGCCCGTCGTCGACTTGCCGCAGCCGGACTCGCCGACGAGGCCGAGGCTCTCGCCCTCGCCGATCTGGAAGTCGAGACCGTCGACGGCCTGGACCGCGCCGATCTTCCGCTTGAAGGGGAAGCCGCCCATCACCGGGAAGTGCTTGGTCAGTCCGGTGACGTCCAGGAGGGGGTTCGTGTTGCTCATGATCGTGAAGTCCCGTCTCAGTTACGTCAGTGCGACCGGGTCGCGGCGTAGTCGGCGAAGAAGTCGCGGCGCTGGTCCGCCGTGAGGTGGCAGGCGGCACCGCGCCCGTCCGTGATCTCCAGCAGCGGCTGCTCCGTGGAGCAGAGGCCGCCGGTGACCTTCTCCGCGAAGGTGCACCGCGGGTGGAAGCGGCAGCCGGTCGGCGGGTTGAGGAGGGAGGGCGGCGAACCGGGGATCGGCGTCAGCGGTACGTCGACCGGTCCGTCCAGACTCGGCATCGAGCCCAGCAGGCCCCAGGTGTACGGGTGCTGCGGCGCGCGCAGCACCTCCTTCTTGGTGCCCCGCTCGACGCACCGGCCGCCGTACATCACCAGTACGTCGTCCGCGATGTCGGCGATGACGCCGAGGTCGTGGGTGATGAAGATGATCGCCGTGCCGAACTCCTGCTGGAGGTCCTTGAGCAGGTCCATGATCTGGGCCTGCACGGTCACGTCGAGCGCCGTGGTCGGCTCGTCCGCGATCAGCAGCTCGGGGTCGCAGACCAGAGCCATCGCGATCATCGCGCGCTGGCGCATACCGCCGGAGAACTGGTGCGGGTAGTCGTCCACCCGGACGTCCGGCTGCGGGATGCCGACGCGCCTGAGCATCTCGATCGCCCGCGCCCGGGCCTCCTTCTTGGAGGCGCCGGTGTGCTTGCGGTACGTCTCGCCGATCTGCTTGCCGATGGTGTGGTACGGCGACAGCGAGGCCAGCGCGTCCTGGAAGATCATCGACATCTTGTTGCCGCGCAGCTTCTCCAGCTCCCGCTCGGAGGCGGTCAGCAGCTCCTTGCCGTCGAGCAGGATCTCGCCGTCGATGGCGGTGCGGGCGCGGTCGTGCAGACCGAGGATCGTCAGGTTCGTGACGGACTTGCCCGAGCCCGACTCGCCCACGATGCCGAGCGTCTTGCCCTTGGCCAGGTCGAAGGTGAGACCGTCGACGGCCTTGACGACGCCGTCTTCGGTGGAGAAGTGGACCTTCAGATCCCTGACGGACAGGAAGGGCTGCTGATCGGTGCTCGTCACGGGGACGCTCCTGGGGGTGATGCGAGGGGTAGCTTGCGGGTCGGCGGTGGAGGGCGGTGGGGCGCCGGGGTCAGGCGAGCCGGATCCGCGGGTCGATGAAGGCGTAGACGGCGTCCACGAGGATGTTGAAGAAGACGATCGCCCCGGACGCCACCACGGTCACGGCCAAGAGCATCGGCAGGTCGTTCGCTTCCACGGCGGTCACGGCGAGCCGGCCGATGCCCTGGAGGCTGAAGACCGACTCGGTGATGATGGCGCCACCGATCAGGGTGCCCAGGTCGATGCCGAAGATCGTGACGATCGGACCCATCGCTCCGCGCCAGGCGAAGCGGAAGAACACTGCGCGCCGGGACAGGCCCTTGGCGCGCGCCGTGCGCACGTAGTCCTCGCTGAGCTGTTCGACCAGCTGGGAGCGCGTCATACGCGTGTAGTTCGCGGTGAAGATGATGGAGAGCGTCAGCCAGGGCAGCAGCAGGCCGCTCGCCCAGGCGGCCGGGTTGTCGAAGAACGGCGTGTACGACGGCTGGTCGAGGATGCCGAGCTGCTGGACCAGGAAGTACAACGCGATGTAGCCGACGAAGTAGATCTGCAGCGAGGAGCCGATCAGCGAGAACGAGCTGGCGATCTTGTCGGCCGCCTTGCCCTGCTTGACCGCGGCGATCATGCCGGTGCCGACGCCGATGATGAGGAAGAAGAACGAGGCACCGAGCGCGAGGGAGATCGTCGTCGGCATACGGTCCATGATCGTGCCGAGAACCGGCTCACGGTTGGTGAACGAGAAGCCGAGGCAGGGGGCGTTGCAGTTGCCCAGACCGCCGTAGTCGCGGCCGACGAAGATGCCCTCCAGCCAGTGCCAGTACTGCACCGGCAGCGGGTCGGCGATCCCGAGGTTGTGCCTGACCTGCTCCAGAAGGTCCTTGGTGCAGACCTTTCCGCACGCCATACGAGCTGGGTCACGCGGGATCGCGTAGAAGAGCATGAAGGTGACGGCGCTGATGATCAGCAGAATCACAAGTGCGCCGATGACACGGCGGACTAGAAAACGGAGCATGGCGTGACTTTCCGGACGGGGCGCCGTCGCCGGGGTGTGGGGAGGGTACGAGAGAGGGACCGGGGCGGCGGCGGTGACCGCCGCCGCCCCGAAGCGGGATCAGGCCTTCGCGGCGTAGACCTTGCCCAGTGCGATGCAGGTGTTGCCGGAGTCGTAGATCACGCCGCCGACCTTGGAGCCGTGGAAGTAGTTACGGATCGGGTTGTAGTCCGGAACCACGGCGGCGAGCTGCATGATCTGCTCGTCGATGTCGCCCCACATCTTGGCGGCCTTCTTCGCGTCGGGCTCGATCGTGGCGGCGGCGATCGCCTTGTCCACGCTCGCGTCCTTCAGCTGCGGCCAGTTGACACCGCCGTCGGCGATCTGGCTGCTGTCGAAGCAGGGCTGGATGACCGCGTAACCGGCCGGCCAGTCCGGGCCCCAGCCGGCGGCGAACATGTCGTACTCGTTGTCGAGCTGGCCGATCTGGCTGTAGAAGGAGGTCTTGTCGACCTGCTTCACGACCGGCGTGAAGCCGGCCTTGGTCAGCGCGGTCTTGATCGCGACGGCCTGCTTGACGGCGTTGTCCGACTGCTGCATGGCGACGACGATGCGCTGGCCCGACTTGCCGGCGTCCTTGAGAAGGGACTTGGCCTTCTCGGGGTCACCCAGGGGCTTCGTCTTCTTGTTGTAGAGGTCGAAGTCCTTGTGGCCCGGGGTGAGCGGGCTGATGATCGTGGTCGCGGTCGCCGTGGAGAGCGAACCACCGCGGATCTGCTGGAGCTGCTTCGACGGCCACGCGAAGTTGAGCGCCTGGCGCACCTTGACGTCGGTGACGCGCTTGGTGTTGATCGCGAAGTAGTAGCAGGTGGTGTCGACCTGGGTCAGGACGCGCTTCTTGAGCGTCGGGTCCGTCATGACCTTCTGGATGCGCTCGGGGGCGACCTCGTTGAGCAGCGACAGCGTGAACTGGTCGTTGCCCTGGTCGGCGACGTAGCGGTCGGTGGAGGCCAGCGGCTGGAAGCCGAACTGGAACTCGAACTTGTCCGGGTACGCGTTGCGCAGCGGGTCCGTCTCGGCCACCCAGTGCGTGTTGCGGACCAGCGAGGCCGACTTGCCGATGCTGCGGTTGGCGATCTTGTACGGGCCGCAGGAGATCGGGTGCTTGTCGTACTTCTCCTTGGTGTCGTGCTTCTTGGGCACGATGGAGAAGCCGCGCATGGCCACCATGAAGTTGAAGTCGGCGTGGGCCTCCTTCAGCTTGAACGTGATGGTCTTGCCGGAGACCTCGATGGAGTCGAGGTGCTTGCCGCCGTAGGGACCCTTGTACTTGTCGCCGCCGATCAGCCAGCCCTGCGGGTAACGGGGGCCCTGGGTGACGAACGAGGCGAAGAGGCGCTCGAAGGTCCAGCGCACGTCCTCGATCGTGACGTCGGCGCCGTCCTCCCACTTCACGTTGTCCTTCAGCGTGAAGGACCAGGTCTTGCCGCCGTCGGCCGCGGTGCCGGCGTCCGTGGCGAGGTCACCCACGAGCGTGGTGCCGCCCTTGGTGTCGACCTTGTAGCCGGTCAGACCGCGCAGGAACAGGACCGAGCAGGAGCCCTCGTACGAGGAGTAGAGCTGCGCCGGGTCGAGGTGGTCCCAGTCGATCTGGTCCAGCGTGTAGATCGTGCCGCCCTTGACCGCGCCGGGGACCTCGGGAGCCGCGCCCGTGGAGTCCGCCTTGGTGCCGACCGCGATGGTGGCCGCCTTGGCCTTGGCCACGGACGGAGCCTTGTTGTTGCCGCTCCCGCCGCTGTTGCCGCTGCTGCAGGCGCTGAGGACCGTGGTCGCGCCGGCAGCCACACCAGTGGCTATGAGGAAGTTTCTGCGGGAAAAGGACATGGCTTACCTGCCTAGTGGTGGGTGAGTGAGAGACGGGTAACCAGCCGGACGACTACGACCGGGGCTGGGATGGAAGTCAGCGCTTGGACTTCGGGTCGAGTGCGTCGCGGACCGAGTCTCCGAGCAGGTTGAAGGCGAGTACGAAGATGACCATCGAGACGCCCGGGAAGATCATGAACGTGATGTCTTCCGTGTAGAAGCTGGCACCGCGTTGGATCATGACGCCCCAGTCGGGGGTCGGGTCCTGGATGCCTGCGTTGAGGAAGGCGAGACCGGCTTCGGCCGTGACGTAGGCCGGAAGCATGAGGGTCGACTGGATCAGGATCGGCGTCCAGAGGTTGGGCAGCAGTTCCTTGAAGACGATGCGGCGCGAGGACGCGCCGGTCACCTTCGCCGCCTCGACGAACTCGCGCTCCCGCAGACCGAGGACCTGACCGCGCAGCAGACGCGCGATGGAGGCCCAGCCGAAGGCGGAGAGGACAACGATCAGGCAGGTGGCCCGCAGCCAGGTCGGGACGTCTTCGTTGAACGGGACGAAGAGCGCGTAGACGACCGGCATGAAGGCGATGAAGAACAGCGTGGACGGGAACGACAGCAGGATGTCGATGATCCGGCCGACGAAGTAGTCCGTCTTGCCGCCGAGGTATCCCGCGGTGATGCCGATCACCACGCCGACGAAAGTGGTCAGCAGGGTGGCCGCGGTGGCGATCATCAGCGACGTGCGGATGCCGTACAGCAGGAACGTGAAGACGTCCCGGCCCAGCTGGGGCTCGATGCCGAACCAGAAGTTGCTGTCGATGCCGCCGTTGGGCTTCACCGGGAAGGCGAAGTCGTTGAGCAGACCGTCCGACTCCTGGCCGTACTGCTCGTACGGATTCTTCCCGTACAGCTTCGCGATCAGCGGCGCGCAGATCGCGATCACGAAGAAGAAGATCACGATGTACGCGGATATGACGCCGGTGCGGTCACGCTTGAACCGCTTCCAGGCGAGTCGTCCCGGGGAGCGACTCTCCGAGCCCTTGGGGTTGGAAGACGAATCCGGGATCGATCCGATCTCGTCGGTCACCTCAAGCGATGCGGCCGCGGAAGGAGTGGGGAGGGTCATGGTGCTCCAGGCCCGTGGGGTCAACGGCGTCCGCAGGGCGCTCCCTACGGGCTACGCCGGACTTTTTCAACGCAATTCATGCAAGGTCAATAAAATCTCGGTCGCCTTGGTTTTCTCTTTACTGTCTTTGCCTGGATTTGACCTCAGCGTAACTACGCGTGTAGCGCACTGTGGCCGTTCTGTGTCCGGATTCGGACTAACTTCGTGAAACGGGCAATGAGTTCGTTATCCGGACGCCGGAGTCTCGGAATGCGTACATCTAGTGCACTGGAATCAACGGTTCCGCATCGATGTGCGGAGATCCGTTGCATCGAAGGTCAAGATCCTCTTCGCCGACGGTCAAGATCTTCTGACGACGCATCCGGAATGCCTCCTTCTGGATGAGCCGACACCCGGAAGGGTGGGGTAAATATGCGATGCGCCCCGTATGGACGGATATTGGGCCCTAAAGGCACAGCGCACCGGAGCCGGAGGTCCGACCCCGACCCGGCGCCGGCGGCACAGCGCACTCTTGAGGAGGCACTCCATGCGTGGAGCCACGCACGCCAAATGGGCCGCATGTGCGGTGGCGGTAGCCCTCGCGGCGTCCGCCTGCGGAGGCGGAGGGGGCGGAAGCAGCAGCGGCTCCGGCACCGTCAGCGCCTCCTGGGGTGACCCGCAGAACCCGCTGGAGCCGTCCAACACCAACGAGGTGCAGGGCGGCAAGGTCCTCGACATGATCTTCCGCGGGCTGAAGCGGTACAACGCCAAGACCGGCGCCGCCGAGGACATGCTCGCCCAGAAGATCGACACCACGGACTCGCAGAACTTCACGATCACGGTCAAGAGCGGCTGGAAGTTCAGCAACGGCGAGGCCGTCACCGCGCAGTCCTTCGTCGACGCCTGGAACTACGGCGCCAGCCTGAAGAACAACCAGAAGAACGCGTACTTCTTCGGGTACATCGAGGGCTACGACAAGGTGCACCCCGACACGGGCAGCCAGAGCGCCGACACCCTCTCCGGGCTCAAGGTGACCGGCACGAACACGTTCACCGTCAAGCTCACCCAGAAGTTCTCGACCTTCCCGGACACCCTCGGCTACGTGGCCTTTGCGCCGCTGCCCAAGGCGTTCTTCAGCGACCACGCCGCCTGGGTGAAGAAGCCCGTCGGCAACGGCCCGTACACCATCGACTCCTACGCCAAGGGCTCGCAGATGGCCCTGGTGAAGTGGGACGGCTACCCCGGTGACGACAAGGCGCAGAACGGCGGTGTGACCCTCAAGGTCTACACGGACAACAACACCGCCTACAACGACCTCCTGGCCGGAAACCTCGACCTCGTCGACGACGTGCCCGCGGCCCAGCTCAAGAACGCCAAGAGCGACCTGAACGGCCGGTACATCAACACCCCGGCCGGCATCATCCAGACCCTCGCCTTCCCGTTCTACGACCCGAAGTGGAACACCAGCGGCGCGACGAAGGTCCGTCAGGGACTGTCCATGGCGATCAACCGCCAGCAGATCACCGACACGATCTTCCAGAAGACACGGACGCCCGCGAGCGACTGGACCTCACCGGTGCTCGGCGAGAAGGGCGGCTTCCAGGAAGGGCTGTGCGGCAAGTACTGCGACTACAACCCGACCGAGGCCAAGAAGATGGTCCAGGAGGGCGGCGGTCTGCCCGGCGGCCAGGTCAAGATCTCGTACAACGCGGACACCGGCTCCCACAAGGAATGGGTCGACGCCGTCTGCAACTCGATCAACAACGCCCTCGGCAACGACAAGGCGTGCGTCGGCAACCCGATCGGCACCTTCGCCGACTTCCGCAACCAGATCGGGCAGCACAAGATGCCCGGTCCGTTCCGGGCCGGCTGGCAGATGGACTACCCGCTGATCCAGAACTTCCTCCAGCCGCTGTACTACACGAACGCCTCCTCCAACGACGGCCAGTGGTCGAACAAGCAGTTCGACAGCCTGGTCAACCAGGCGAACGCCGAGACCGACACCACCAAGGCCATCAAGCTTTTCCAGCAGTCCGAAGGGGTCGTACGGGACAACATGGCCGCCATCCCGCTCTGGTACCAGAACGGCAGCGCCGGCTACTCGGACAAGGTCTCGAACGTGGCGCTCAACCAGTTCAGCGTCCCGGTCTACAACGAGATCACCGTCAACTGAGCCGCCCGGGGCGGGTCCGTCACAACGGCCCGCCCCTCTATCCCCGGAGCACTCATGGGACGGTACGTCATCCGGCGTCTGCTGCAGATGATCCCGGTCTTCTTCGGCGCCACCATTCTCATCTTCCTGATGGTGAACGTGATGGGTGACCCCATCGCGGGCCTGTGCGGTGAACGGCAGTGCGACCCCGCCACGGCCGCCCAGCTGCGCGCGGACTTCGGCCTCGACAAACCCCTGTGGCAGCAGTACCTGACCTACCTCGGCAACATCTTCACCGGTGACTTCGGCACCGCGTTCAACGGACAGCCGGTCACCGAGCTGATGTCCTCCGCGTTCCCGGTCACCATCCGGCTGACGATCGTCGCGATCTTCTTCGAGATCGTCATCGGCATCACGCTCGGCGTCATCACCGGTCTGCACCGCGGCCGGCCCGTCGACACCGGCGCCCTGCTGCTCACCCTCGTCGTCATCGCGGTGCCGACCTTCGTCACCGGTCTGCTGGCCCAGCTGCTGCTCGGTATCAAGTGGGGCTGGATCAAGCCGTCCGTCTCCCCGGCCGCCACCTTCAGTGAGCTGATCGTGCCGGGCCTGGTGCTGGCATCGGTCTCCCTCGCCTACGTGACCCGTCTGACCCGGACCTCCATCGCGGAGAACAAACGGTCCGACTACGTCCGTACGGCCGTCGCCAAGGGCCTGCCGCGGCGCCGCGTGACCATCCGGCACTTGCTGCGCAACTCGCTGATCCCCGTGGTCACCTTCATCGGCACCGACATCGGCGCGCTGATGGGCGGCGCGATCGTCACCGAGCGGATCTTCAACATCCACGGTGTCGGCTACCAGCTCTACCAGGGGATCGTGCACCAGAGCACCCAGACCGTCGTCGGCTTCGTGACCATCCTCGTCCTCATCTTCGTGGTCGCCAACCTCCTCGTCGACCTCCTGTACGCCGTACTCGACCCGAGGATCCGCTATGCCTGAGCAGCCGCCGTACGAGGAAGAGGAATTTCACCACGGTCCCGAGGGCCCGCCGCCGGAGGACCTCGCCATCGCCCCGACCGGCTTCGGAGGCACGATGGACCTCGGGTCGAGCGAGGCGGAGACGCTGGAGAAGACGCCGGGGGGACCGGAGGGCACGGGACCGAAGGAGAAGCCGCGCTCCCTGTGGTCCGACGCCTGGCGGGACCTGCGCCGCAACCCCGTCTTCATCATCTCCGGGCTTGTCATCCTCTTCCTGGTCGTCATCTCGATCTGGCCCTCCCTGATCACCTCCCAGAGCCCCCTCAAGTGCGACCTCTCCAAGGCGCAGCAGGGCTCGCAGTCCGGACACCCCTTCGGCTACGACGGACAGGGCTGCGACGTCTACACACGGACCGTGTACGGGACCCGCGTCTCGATCAGCGTCGGTGTGCTCGCCACGGTCGGGGTCGCGCTCCTCGGCTCGTTCCTCGGCGGTCTTGCCGGCTTCTACGGCGGGGTCGGCGACTCGATCCTGTCCCGGATCACCGACATCTTCTTCGCGATCCCCGTCGTGCTCGGCGGTCTGGTCCTGCTCTCCGTGGTGACCAGCAACACCATCTGGCCGGTCGTCGGGTTCATGGTGCTGCTCGGCTGGCCGCAGGTCTCCCGTATCGCGCGCGGCTCCGTCATCACCACCAAGGAGAACGACTACGTCCACGCTGCCCGCGCCCTCGGCGCCTCCAACTCGCGGATGATGCTCCGGCACATCACCCCGAACGCGGTCGCGCCGGTGATCGTCGTCGCGACCATCGCGCTCGGCACGTACATCTCGCTGGAGGCGACGCTGTCGTACCTGGGCGTCGGTCTCAAGCCCCCGACGGTCAGCTGGGGCATCGACATCTCCTCGGCCTCCGCGTACATCCGCCAGGCCCCGCACATGCTGTTGTGGCCGGCCGGCGCGCTCGCGATCACCGTGCTCGCGTTCATCATGCTCGGCGACGCGGTGCGCGACGCCCTCGACCCGAAGCTGAGGTGAGTGCCGTGCTGCTCGAAGTGCGCGATCTGCACGTGGAGTTCAGGACGAGGGACGGAGTCGCCAAGGCCGTCAACGGGGTCAACTACGGCGTCGACGAGGGCGAGACGCTCGCTGTCCTCGGCGAATCCGGCTCCGGCAAGTCGGTGACCGCCCAGGCGATCATGGGCATCCTCGACGTGCCGCCCGGGAAGATCACCGGCGGCGAGATCCTCTTCCAGGGCAAGGACCTGCTGAAGTTCAAGGAGGAGGAGCGGCGCAAGGTGCGGGGCGCCGAGATGGCGATGATCTTCCAGGACGCACTGTCCTCCCTGAACCCCGTGATCAGCGTCGGCGACCAGCTCGGCGAGATGTTCACCGTGCACCGCGGGATGAAACGCAAGGAAGCCCGCGCCAAGGCGATCGAGCTGATGGAGCGGGTGCGCATCCCGGCCGCCGCCGAGCGCGTGCGCGACTATCCGCACCAGTTCTCCGGCGGCATGCGCCAGCGCATCATGATCGCCATGGCGCTGGCCCTGGAGCCCGCCCTGATCATCGCCGACGAACCGACCACCGCGCTCGACGTCACCGTGCAGGCCCAGGTCATGGACCTGCTCGCCGAGCTCCAGCGCGAGCTCAGCATGGGGCTCATCCTCATCACCCACGACCTGGGCGTGGTCGCGGACGTCGCCGACCGGATCGCGGTGATGTACGCGGGCCGGATCGTCGAGACGGCGCCGGTCCACGACATCTACAAGGCGCCCGCCCACCCCTACACGAGGGGGCTGCTGGACTCGATCCCCCGGCTCGACCAGAAGGGCGGGGAGCTGTACGCCATCAAGGGGCTGCCGCCCAACCTGATGCACATCCCGCCGGGCTGCGCCTTCAACCCGCGCTGTCCGATGGCCCAGGACATCTGCCGCACCGAGGTGCCGCCGCTCGCGGAGGTCGACGCGGACCGCGGGAGCGCCTGCTTCTTCTGGAGGGAGTGCCTCGATGACACAAGCAGCAAGTGAGCCGCTGCTGGAGGTCAGCGGACTGGTCAAGCACTACCCGCTCACCCAGGGCATCCTGTTCAAGAAGCAGGTCGGGGCGGTCAAGGCCGTGGACGGCGTCGACTTCCACCTCGGCCACGGCGAGACCCTAGGCATCGTCGGCGAGTCCGGCTGCGGCAAGTCGACGGTCGCCAAGATGCTGGTCAACCTGGAGAAGCCGACCGAGGGGTCGATCAAGTACAAGGGCGAGGACATCACCCGGCTGTCCGGCAAGGCGCTCAAGGCCGTACGCCGCAACATCCAGATGGTCTTCCAGGACCCGTACACCTCGCTCAACCCGCGGATGACCGTCGGCGACATCATCGGGGAGCCGTACGACATCCATCCCGAGGTCGCGCCGAAGGGCGACCGGCGGCGCAGGGTCCAGGACCTGCTCGACGTGGTCGGGCTCAACCCGGAGTACATCAACCGCTATCCGCACCAGTTCTCCGGCGGCCAGCGCCAGCGCATCGGCATCGCGCGGGGCCTGGCGCTGCGGCCCGAGATCATCGTCGCCGACGAGCCGGTCTCCGCGCTCGACGTCTCCGTGCAGGCGCAGGTGATCAACCTGCTGGACAAGCTCCAGTCCGAGTTCAATCTCAGTTACGTCTTCATCGCGCACGACCTGTCGATCGTGCGGCACATCTCCGACCGGGTCGGGGTGATGTACCTCGGACGGATCGTGGAGACAGGCAGGGACATCGAGATCTACGACCATCCGACGCACCCCTACACCCAGGCGCTGCTGTCCGCCGTGCCCGTGCCGGACCCGGAGGCCCGGGAGCACCGGGAGCGGATCATCCTTCACGGGGACGTGCCCTCGCCAGCGAACATCCCGTCCGGCTGCCGGTTCCGCACCCGCTGCTGGAAGGCCCAGGAGCGCTGCACGCTGGAGGTGCCGCTGCTCGCGATCCCCGCCGAGTTCCGGCTCGCCGAGGGTCCGACCGCCCACGACTCGGCCTGTCACTTCGCGGAGGAGAAGCAGGTCGTGCCCCCGGAGGAGCCGTCCGACGGGGCTGCATAACGTCACAAATGTGAGCGAACTTCGTTAACACGCAAGCAACTTGGCGGAAGCGGTACCGATATACGGACGCGTCAAGGTGAACACCGTACGGCCGTGCGGGTGCCGTAAACGAGCCGGGGTGCGCCATGTCACCCCGGCTCGTTGCCGTCCCCGGTGGGTCAGCTCATTCCGAGGGAGCGCCGCAGGAAGTCGACCTGGAGAAGCAGCAGGTTCTCGGCGACCTGTTCCTGGGGGGTCATGTGGGTCACCCCCGACAGCGGCAGCACCTCGTGCGGGCGGCCGGCGGCCAGGAGCGCCGAGGACAGCCGCAGGGAGTGCGCCACCACCACGTTGTCGTCCGCGAGGCCGTGCACGATCATCAGCGGCCGGTGCGGTTCGGCGGGCGCGGAGAGCCCCTCGTCGGTGACCAGTGAGCTCTTCGCGTACGTCGCAGGGCTCGCCGCCGGATCGCCGAGGTACCGCTCCGTGTAGTGGGTATCGTACAGCCGCCAGTCCGCGACGGGCGCGCCCGCGATGCCCGCGTGGAAGACGTCGGGGCGGCGCAGCACGGCGAGTCCCGCGAGCCAGCCGCCGTACGACCAGCCGCGGATCGCGACCCGGGACAGATCGAGCGGGAACCGCTCCGCGAGACCGTGCAGCGCCTCCACCTGGTCGTCCAGGGAGAGTGTGAGGTCGTCGCGGATCGCCTTCTCCCAGGAGGGGGAGCGCCCCGGGGTGCCGCGGCCGTCGGCGACGACGACGGCGAAGCCCTGGTCGGCGAACCACTGCGAGGTGAGGTGGGCGTTGTGCGCGGCCAGCACCCGGGGGCCGTGCGGACCGCCGTAGGGGTCCAGCAGGACCGGTAGGGGATTGTCGCCGTCGTAGTCAGTAGGCATAAGCACGGCGCATGGGATTTTCTGTGCGCCCCCCTGCGTGAGCGTTACGCGCGGGGACAAACCCGGATGTTCGGCGTGCGAGGTGATGGTCGCCAGGTGCTTCCCGTCGCGCAGCACCTGCACCTGGGCGCCCGGCTGGTCGAGCACCGACGACACGAGCACGGTCACGCCTCCGGCGCGCACGGCCGAGTGCACGCCCGGCTCCTGCGAGACGCGCTCCAGGCCGAGTTCGTTCACCCGGTACACGTGTACTTCGCCCGTTTCCGGTGAGTTCGCGGCCTCGCCCGCCGAGGCCGCGATCAGCACGTCGTCGGACGAGACGTCGAGCACCGCCCGGACGTGCAACTGGGCGCCGGTCAAAGGGCGTTCACCGAACGCCAGGACCCGCGCGCCGCCCTCGTCGGCGATCCGCACGAGCTGTCCGCCGGGGCTCCAGCACGGCACTCCGGGGAAAAGATCAAGCCAAGTTGGATCTTCATCGGCGTGCACCATCCGGGTCGTCCCGGTGTCCGGGTCCACGGCCAGGAACAGCTGGCTGCGCTGGTCCCGCGCCTGCACCAGAAGCAGCGGCGCACCCGCCGCTGACCAGTGCGCATGCGCCAGATACGGGTATCGCGCCCGGTCCCAGGAGACCTCCGTGCGCACCGCGTCGAGCCCGAACACGAAGAGCCGGACGTCCGCGTTGGCGCTGCCCGCCACCGGGTAGGCGACCCGCTGCGGATCGGCTTCCGGGTGCGCCGGATCGGAGATCCACCAGCGCTGTACGGGCGTGTCGTCGACCCGCGCGACGAGCAGCCGGTCCCCTTCGGGCGACCACCAGAAGCCGCGCGAACGCCCCATCTCCTCGGCCGCGATGAACTCGGCCAACCCATAGGAAACCGAACCGGGAGCCGCGACCTGCTCGGGCTCAGCGAGCGCCCGGTCGCCCTCGCCCTCGGCTCCGACGACCCGCAGCGCGCCTCCGGAGACGTACGCCACGAGCGTGCCGTCGGGGGAGGGGCGCGGGTCGATCACCGGTCCGGGGACCGGGAGTTCACGCGCGGTGCCGGCCCGCAGCTCCGCCGTGAACAGTCGCCCTGACAAGGTGAAACAGGCCAACTCGGCGGCTGTGTCAGTGGCATATCCGACGATCCCCGCGCCGCCCTCGCGGCTGCGCTCGCGGCGCGCCCGCTCCTCGGGGGAGAGGTGTTCGGTGGCGCCGCCGAGCAGGGCCGCGGGGTCGGCCGCGACCCGCTCCCGGCCCTCCGGCACATCGAGGACCCACAGTTGATTCGCCCGCTCCGTACCGGACGAGGACCGCAGGAACACCACGCGGGAACCGTCGGGGGACACGGTGAACGCGCGCGGCGCGCCGGAGGTGAACCGCTGGGTGCGGGCGTACCGGCGCGGGAAGGAGAGAGGCTCGTTCGTCATGCCTCGACCATATTGGCCATGCGCCCCCTTGTGCGGCCGTGCGCCGATCGATGCGCGCGTACGGATAGTTATGATCACTAGCGCTGCGTGGGTAGGAACCTGCTGGCTGCTGTATGGATTTACCGACCCCCATGTCCGACCCCGTACCGGACCCCAAGTCCCTGGGACCTTTGGAGGTGAGCCGCCGTGGCACTCTCGATTTCGGCGGTGGTGCTGCTGGCGATCATCGTCTTTCTTCTGATCAAGAAGTCAGGACTGAAAGGCGGGCACGCGGTCGTCTGCATGCTGCTCGGCTTCTATCTCGCCTCCTCCACCATCGCGCCCACGATCAGCGACCTGACCACGAACATCGCGGGGATGATCGGCAGCATCAAGTTCTGACCCGCGCCGGGACCGGCGGCGGGGCGACGGCTGCGACCGCGTCCTCCGGGCACCGGAACCCGGCCGCTGCCGCGACCGCCGGGCGAGCGGGTCTCCGGCTGCCCGACAGGCGACCCGCGGGCGACAGCCGGGGGACCGGTGCCTCGTAGGGTGGGTTCCATGACGGAACTGCCCGACCGGCGTCTGCTCCTGGTGCACGCGCATCCGGACGACGAGTCGATCAACAATGGCGCGACCATGGCCCGCTACGCGGCCGAGGGCGCCCATGTGACGCTGGTGACCTGCACCCTCGGCGAGGAGGGCGAGGTCATCCCGCCCGGACTCGCCCATCTCGCCCCCGATCGCGAGGGCGGACTCGGCCCGTACCGGACCGGTGAGCTGAGCGCCGCGATGAAGGAACTGGGCGTCGCCGACCACCGCTTCCTGGGCGGCCCCGGGCGGTTCCGCGACTCCGGGATGATGGGCGCCGAGCAGAACCACCGCGCGGGTGCCTTCTGGTCCGCAGACGTGGACGACGCCGCCGACTGCCTTGTAGAGGTGATCCGCGAGGTGCGCCCCCACGTGCTCGTCACCTATGACCCCGACGGGGGTTATGGGCACCCCGACCACATCCAGGCCCACCGCGTGGCCACCCGCGCCGCAGAACTGGCCGCGGAACCCACCCACCGCCCCGACCTCGGCGACGCGTGGCGGATCACCAGGACCTACTGGAACCGGGTGCCGCGCCCGGTCGCCGAGGAGGCGTTCGCCCGCCTGCGCGAGGCCCTCCCGGACCTGCCGTTCGACCGAATGGCCGCCGTCGACGACGTACCGGGGGTGGTCGACGAGGTGGCGATCACCACCGAGATCGACGGAACCGCTTACGCCGCCGCCAAGGCCGCCGCGATGCGGGCGCACGCCACCCAGATCACCGTGGACGGGCCCTGGTTCGTCCTCTCGAACGAGCTGGCGCAGCCGCTCTTCACCACCGAGTACTACGAGCTGGTGAACGCCCCGCGACCCGCGACGCGCGAGACGGACCTCTTCGAGGGCATCGACCGGTGAGGGGCGCGGGGATGACGAGGACGAGGACGAGGACGAGGAAGACTCGGCGAGGGGTGGACCTGTGATGAGTACGAACGGACAGCGCGGGGGCGGAAGCATGCTCGCCCAGCCGCTGACACGGCCCTCGGGCGGGCGGATCGCCGCCTATCTGGGACTCTTCCTGCTCGGCGCCGTGGTCGGCGTCGCCGGGGCGCTGGTGCAGCCGGGCTGGTTCCCGCTGGGGCTGCTGCTCGCGCTGGCGGGCGCCGCGGGACTCTTCCTGGGCGGTGCCCGGGCGACCGAGTCCCGCGCCGGGGCCGTCGCCCCCGCGGCAGGCTGGATGGTCGCCGTCGTCCTGCTCACCGCCAGCCGTCCGGAAGGGGACTTCCTCTTCGGTGCGGGAGTCGTCTCGTACCTCTTCCTCCTCGGAGGCATGGCCCTGGCTGTGATGTGCGCCACTCTCGGTCAGGGGCGGCAACCAGGCCCTTCCGATGCCCGACTTGGCAAGTGACGTACTACTTCGCCGTATCGGTCCCGTGCGGGTCCCGTGCGAGATTCCTGCATGCGCGAGGTTTGCGGGCCGTACATGGCCAGTATGGTGGTGCGCGCCGCCGAGCTGCCCGAGATGAGGTCGAGTAAACGGGCGGCGGAGCCAACCGGGAGAACCTGCCTTGAGTCGTGAAACTGACAGTTCGTCCTCCGGGCCCAACGGGCGCGGTGGAGCCGCGTACCCGTCGGGGACGCCGCCGTACGGCACCCCCACGGCTTCAGAGAGCGGTGCCGACGCGGGCCGTTCGGCCGCTGGGAAGCCGCCGGAGGAGCGCAAGACCGAGACCACTCTGACGACACGGATCCGGATCAACATCCCCGGGTCGCGGCCCATCCCGCCCGTGGTCGTCCGTACACCCGTGGCCGACGCCGACGTGCCCTCCGAGGGCGGCGACGGCGGGCACACCGGAACACACCGGGCGCCGCAGGGCTTGAGTTCGCCCGCCGGCGCCTCCGCCACGACGGCCGCCACCCCGGCCCCGTCCGCCCCGGCACCCGCGCCCGCGCCCGGGGACCAGCCCGGGCCGGCCGAGGAGAAGACGAGCGACTGGTTCGCGCCCCGCAAGGCCGGCGCGCCCCCCAAGGGCCTGCCGGCCGGCGGCTCGACCAATGGGGCGGGCCTGCCGGGCGGTTCGGCTCCCGCCGGAACGGCGGGTTCCGCGGGTGCGCCGGGCGCGGGACGGCCGATGCCGTCCACCGGTGCCGGTCCGCTGGGCATCACCGGCGGCGTCCGGCCCGGCGGTACGAACGGTGCCGGACTCCCCGGCGCCACCGGCGCCGGACCCGTGGCCCCCGGCCACGGCGGTGGCACGGGTTCCTTCGACGTCTCCGGGGCGCTGCGCGACACGGGCTCCTTCCCGGCCATCGGTTCGGTCGGCGGGTCCGGCGAACCGCGCCGCGACGACCTCCCGTACTTCTCCGAGGGCGGCCGCGGCGGCCCTGCCGGTCCGACCGGCGGTCCCACCACCGGTGACGGCCCGCTGCTGCCTCCGGCCGGTGCGGGCGCGGCCCGCGGCAGCCTGGCCGCGTCGCCCGGTTCCGCCCCCGGCAACCGGAACACGGGCACGGGATACCCCGGCACCGGCAACGGCTCGCGCGCCGGCCTGAGCGGCGGTCTCAGCGACGACACCGCGATCCTCACCCCGCAGAAGCCGGCGCCCGACCCGGGACCCGGTGCCTACGGCGCCCCCGCTGACAACGTCTCCGGGCACACCCTGACCAGCGGCATCCCCGTCGTGACGCCCAGCCAGAACTTCGCGTACGAGGCGGGGGCGCGGGGCGACGGACCCCGGTCGCACACTCCGCCGAAGCTCCCCGAGCCGGTCCAGCAGCCGTCCGCCTCGTCGAGGCCGGCGAAGAAGAAGGGCCGCAACAAGCGGGCGCTCCTCGGCGTCCTCGTCGTGGTCCTCGCCGGCGGCGCCTACGGCGCGGGCCTGCTCATGAACCACTCGGACGTGCCCAAGGGCACCACCGTGCTCGGCGTCGACATCGGCGGCGGCACCCGCGACGACGCCGTCAAGAAGCTCGACGACGCCTTCGGCACGCGGACGAACAAGCCGCTCACGCTGTCCGTCGACGGCGGTGCCGTCCAGCTCAGGCCCGACCAGGCCGGACTCCAGCTGGACAGCCAGGCCACCGTCCGCGCCGCCGCCGGCAGCGACTACAACCCGATCTCGGTGATCGGCTCCCTGTTCGGCCAGGAACGCGTGGTCGAGCCCGTGATGCCGGTCGACAAGGAGAAGCTGCAGGCCGCCCTGGAGCGCGCCGCGAGCGGCTCCGGTTCGGCGAGCGACGGCACGATCAAGTTCCAGCCGGGCAAGGCCGTCGCCGTCTACGGCAAGGAGGGCAAGGGCATCGACGTCGGCCCCTCGCTGCAGGCCGTCCAGGACGCGTACCGCGCCCAGGTGGAGACCGGCGCGACCCCTCCCGTGAAGGTCGCCACCACGACCCGCCAGCCGACGGTCAGCAAGGCCGAGGTGGACCGGAAGATGGCGACGTTCGCGACGGTCGCCATGTCGGCGAAGATCATCATCCGTACGGACGCCACCCACTTCATCCCCTTCAGCCCGCAGAAGTCCATCTGGAAGTTCCTGAGCGTCCAGCCGGTCCAGGGCAAGCTCGTCGAGCACTACGACCTCAACGTGCTCCAGGGGCTGTACGGCCATGCGTTCGACGGCGTGACGATCACCAAGGGCGACGGCAGCAAGAAGGCCGTGAGCCCGCAGGACGTGGCCTCCGCCATAGGAAGGGCGCTTGTCGGGAAGACGGCCGCCGCACGCGACGTGACCATCCCCACCAACCCCAACTAGCGGGCGCACCAAGCGCACAGAGGGCACCCGGCCGCGGTTTCTCACCGGTCGGGTGCCCTCTTGCCGTATCGCACGATCCGGCGGGGCACGGACGCGATCCGCCGCGCGGCACCGGCGCGGACGGCCGACATGACATCTGTCATCCGCGACCGAGGACACACCGCACTGCCGCGGACGCCCCCTTCTCCTCCACGATGGACGACATGACAACGACTGCGGCTACGACCACCACATCGGTGGTCCGGTTCGAATCGGTGACCAAGAGCTACGGGAACGTCCGGGCCGTGGACGGGCTGACGCTCGAACTGCACCCGGGTGAGACCGTCGCCCTGCTCGGCCCCAACGGCGCGGGCAAGTCGACCACGCTGGACCTGCTGCTCGGCCTCAAGAACGCCGACAGCGGGACGGTCCGGGTGTTCGGCACCGGCCCGCGCGAGGCGATCGTCGCCGGCCGGGTGGGCGCCATGCTCCAGAGCGGCGGCCTGATGGACGAGGTCACCGTCGGCGAACTGGTCAAGCTCGCCTGCGATCTGCACCCGAGGCCGTACCGCGCCACCGACGTCCTCGCCCGCGCCGGCATCACCCAGATCGCCGACCGCAAGGTCAACAAGCTCTCCGGCGGCCAGGCACAGCGCGTCCGCTTCGCCCTCGCCACGGCCGGCGACAGCGACCTGATCGTCCTCGACGAGCCCACCACCGGCATGGACGTCTCCGCCCGGCAGGCCTTCTGGGCCACCATGCGCGAGCAGGCCGACCAGGGCCGTACGGTCCTGTTCGCCACTCACTACCTGGAGGAGGCCGACGCCATAGCGGACCGCGTGCTCGTCCTGCACCGGGGACGACTGCTGGCCGACGGCACCGCCGCCGAGATCAAGGCCAAGGCCGGCGCCCGCCGCGTCGCCTTCGACCTGGAGGGCACGATCGACGAGTCCCCGCTGCGCGCGCTGCCCTTCCTCACCTCGATCGACGTGTCCGGGCAGACCGTCCGCATCCAGTCCTCCGACGCGGACGCGACCGTCCACGCGCTGTACGGGCTCGGCGTCTACCCCCGCAACCTCGAAGTCGCCGGACTCGGCCTCGAGCAGGCCTTTGTCGCCATCACCGCCGCCGAAGAGGCCACCCGTACCGCGGCCGAACAGGCCGGCCGCACCGCCGCCGAAGACGCCGACCGCACCGCCGCCGAGGAGGCCACGTCCAAGTGAACAGTCTCATCAAGCTGGAGATCACCCGCGCCCTGCGCAACCGGAAGTTCCTGTTCTTCTCGGTGATCTACCCCTCGGCCCTGTTCCTGCTGATCGCGGGCAGCGCCGACAGCACCACCGAGGTGGACGGCACCGGCCTCACCCTGCCGACCTTCTTCATGGTCTCCATGGCCTCGTTCGGCGCCCTGACCGCCGTCCTCATGGGCAACAGCGAGCGCATCGCCAAGGAGCGGGAGAGCGGCTGGGTAAGGCAGTTGAGGCTCACCACCCTGCCGGGCCGCGGTTATGTGTTCGCCAAGACGGCCAGCGCCGCAGTGATCAGCCTGCCGTCGATCGTGATCGTCTTCGTGGTCGCCGCGGTGGTGAAGGACGTACGCCTGGACGCCTGGCAGTGGCTCGCGCTCACCGGCGTGATCTGGGCCGGCAGCCTGGTCTTCGCCGCGCTCGGCGTCGCGATCGGCTATCTCGCCAGCGGGGACGCGGTCCGTCCGATCACGATGATCGTCTACTTCGGTCTGTCGATGCTCGGCGGCCTGTGGATGCCGACGACGACCTTCCCCGACTGGCTGCAGAACATAGCGAAGTGGCTGCCCACGCACGCGTACGCTGCCCTGGGGCAGGCCATCGAACTGGGGAACGCCCCGCACGCGAAGGACATCGCCATCCTCGTCGTCTCCTTCGCCCTCTTCGCGGGCGGCGCGGCCTGGCTGTACCGGAAGGACACGCTGAAGGCGTGAGTGCCATGACGGAAGACCCGCTGCCCGCCGGGGCCCGTACGGACCGGCTGGTGCGAACGGGGGAGTCCCCGCGCAACATCCGCGAGGCCCTGCGCAAGTCGGTGTGGATCGTCATCTGGCTGGTGTTCCTCAGCTCACCGGTCCACGACCTCGCCGCCGGCCACCACACACCCGCGGCCGCCGCGGCCGGCTGGGTGGGCCTGGCGGCCTTCGTCGCGGTCTATCTGACGCTGGTCTTCCGGAACATGGGCAAGGCCTTCACGGGCACGCTGGCCGTCACCCTCATGGTCGTCGCCCTCGGCGCGCTGGCCGTCGTCCTGTGCCTGACGCTCGGAGCGCCCTGGCTCGGCCTGTTCGTGTACGTATCGGTCGCCTGCGGGACGACGTTCCCGCTGCGTGCCTCGTACTGGACCATCCCGCTGACCGCCGCCGTGATGCTGCTCGTCGGCCTGCACGGCGGCGAACGGGACGCGCGCAACCTCGTCCTGCTCGTCGTCCTCATCGGCTTCGCGATGACCGGCGTACGGCAGCTCGTCCGCACGACGGTGGAGCTGCGCAAGGCACGGGCCACCGTCGCCCAGCTCGCCGCGAACGAGGAGCGCCTGAGGCTCGCCAGGGACCTGCACGACCTGCTCGGCCACTCGCTCTCGCTGATCACGCTGAAGAGCGAACTGGCCGGCCGGATGCTCCCCGACCACCCCGACAAGGCGGCCCAGCAGGTCGCCGACATCGAGCAGGTCAGCCGCCAGGCCCTGGTCGACGTACGCGAGGCGGTCACCGGCTACCGGCGACCCCGGCTGGCCGGTGAACTCGCGGGCGCCCAGGTCGCGTTCACCGCGGCGGACGTCGTCGCCGACCTGCCGGGCGAACCCGACCTCGACGGCGTTCCCGAGGAGAGCGAGTCCGCGCTGGCCTGGGCGCTGCGCGAGGCGGTCACCAACGTCGTACGGCACAGCGGCGCCCGGCGCTGCGCGGTGGAACTCGTCCGGCGCCAGACCCTGGACGGCCCCGTGCTCGAACTCTCGGTGGAGGACGACGGTTCGGGCGGCTCCTCGGGCGCCGCCCCCGGCAACGGTCTGACGGGTCTGACCGAACGCCTGGAGAAGGCGGGCGGATCGCTGGAGGCGGGCCGCGTCCGGCGCGGATTCCGGCTGGTCGCACGGGCGCCCCTGGCGGACGACCGGGCCTCTGCGGGCGCGGCGGACGACCCCGTAGGATCCGGTGCATGAGCCGCACGATCAAGGTCCTGCTCGCCGAGGACCAGTCGATGGTCCGCGAGGCCCTGGCCGCCCTGCTGGGACTTGAGCCGGACATCGAGGTGGTCGCCCAAGTGGCCCGCGGCGACGAGGTGCTGGCGGCGGTCCGCACCCATGACGTGGACGTGGCGCTCCTCGACATCGAGATGCCGGGCATGACGGGCATAGAGGCCGCGGCCGGACTCCACAAGGAGTTCCCCGCCCTCAAGCTGATCGTCCTCACGACCTTCGGCCGCCCCGGATACCTCCGCAGCGCCATGGAGTCCGGCGCCGACGCCTTCCTGGTCAAGGACGCCCCTGCCGCCCAACTCGCCGCCGCCGTACGCAAGGTGCTGGCCGGCGAGCGCGTCATCGACCCCACCCTCGCGGCCGCCGCCCTGGCCGGGGGCGCCAACCCCCTCACCGACCGCGAACGCGAGATCCTCCGCGCCGCCGCCGACGGCTCCACCAACGCCGAACTGGCCACCGCCCTCCACCTGTCCCAGGGCACGGTCCGCAACTACCTCTCGACGGCGATCCAGAAACTCGCGGTCCGCAATCGCGCGGAGGCGGTACGGATCGCCCGGGAGAAGGGCTGGCTGTAGCCACCCGCGGGAATCACCGCCCCGCTCCGCCCGAGCGACGCCGACGGCCGAACGGTCCCCAAAGGTGCGCCCGGCGCCGTGCGCACCCCGGGGCCGCGGGCGGTCACGAGCCAGGATCACCGATACGAGAGGATGCCCTCATGGCGGAAGACAATCTTGAGGCCCAGGCGGAACG